>CAMLRX010000017.1 GCA_946482545.1 uncultured Flavihumibacter sp.
GACAAAAATTATGGTGATGTACTGATCATATGGGATAAACTTTTCGGCACTTTCCAGGAAGAAAAAGACGTAGAGATCAGATACGGTCTTACCAGGCCGCTCAACAGCTACAGTTTTTTGTGGCAGCATTTCCATTTCTTGGCGGAAATTGTTGTGGCCATGCGCGGTGTGAAAGGCTGGAAGAAGAAAACGGCCCTGTTGCTTGGCAAGCCTGACCTTATACCTGACTATGCACGTACGCGTTCCGAAAATTTCTTCAGGATCAGTAAACACGACAGCCCGGATATAAAGGGAAAACTAAACCAGTATGTGGTTTGGCAAATGGTGCTGATGTTTCCCCTCAGCTTCCTGACCATATTGTATGAACACCAGCTTTCGGGTATGTTGCAGTTAATGTTCGTTCTGCTGATCCTGGTTACACTTATTAACTGCGGGGCCATTATGGAACAGAGGATCTGGGTGTTTCACCTGGAATTTGCCAGGTGGCTGCTTTGTGCCATCATTGTATTATATAGTTTCCCCAATATATGGCTTGGCGGTATATTGATGGCTATTGCGTTCGTGCTTTGCTGCTTCTACGAAACTTCCTGGAAGTACTACCTCAGGCTGCTTTATAACCACCGGGTAACGTAGCGGACAAAACATTTTCAACAATGTGTATTTTATACATATTATTCCTATCTTTCGGGGAGAAATAACGATTGCCATGCACCACAAACCCCGGCTTGCATTCTCCCAGGTATTCAACATGAGTTTTGGTTTCCTGGGTATCCAGTTTGGATTTGCTCTTCAGAACGCGAACGTGTCACGCATCTTCGAAAAACTAGGCGCGGAGGAAAGTAAACTCGCTATTCTATGGCTCGCCGCCCCGGTAACGGGTTTGCTGGTACAGCCCATCATAGGCTATTATAGTGACAGAACCTGGCATCCGAAACTGGGGCGCAGAAGGCCTTTCTTTCTCGTAGGGGCCATCCTGGCCAGTATTGGTCTGATACTGATGCCCAATTCTTCCGAACTCTGGATGGCCGCGGGATTGTTGTGGTTGCTGGACGCGTCCATCAATATTTCCATGGAACCGTTCCGCGCATTTGTAGGTGATCTGCTACCGGATGAGCAACGGACTTCCGGCTTCGCGATGCAGAGTTTTTTTATAGGCACCGGTGCGGTCATCGCTTCCATGCTGCCGTATATTTTCACGAATTATTTCGGTGTAAAAAACACCGCTCCGGAAGGAGAGATTTCCGATTCCGTGAAGTGGTCGTTTTACCTGGGAGCATTGGCTTTCCTGGGCGCCGTGATGTACACCGTATTCACCACGAAGGAATATCCGCCGGAGAACCTGGAACAATTGAAGGAAGAGAACAGGAAGGCTTCGGTTTTCAGTGGCCTGAAGGAGTCGTTTCAAGGCATTTTTCAAATGCCGAAGACCATGTTGCAACTCGCGGTGGTGCAATTCTTTTCCTGGTTCGCTTTGTTCGCGATGTGGATTTACACCACACGTGCCATGACGAGCCATGTGTATGGCACCACCGATACCACTTCGGCTTTGTACAATGAAGGTGCAGACTGGGTAGGCGTTTGTTTTGCGGTGTACAACGGCGTGGCGGCCGTTTTCGCGCTGGCGTTGCCATGGCTGGTAAAACGTACGAGCAGGAAACTGACCCATTTGTTCTGTCTCGTGGCTGGCGGTATCGGCTTAATTTCCATCTATTTTATTTCAGATCCTAATATGCTGTTGGTGTCCATGATTGGTGTCGGGATAGCGTGGGCGAGTATCTTATCCATTCCATACGCCATGCTGGCCGGCTCACTTCCTCCGGAAAGAATGGGGTATTTTATGGGCGTGTTTAATTTCTTTATCGTGATTCCACAAATCGTGGCGGCAGGCATTCTCGGCTTTTTGCTGGAAACATTCTTCGACAGTTCTTCCATCTTCGCGCTGGTGATCGGCGGCGTATCTATGATACTTTCAGGCCTTTTCTGCCTGGCAGTTGCTGATGGAAAAAAAGTTAAACTTCCAATTGAACCATAACAGATGAAAAAGATACTGATCGCCCTGTTGCTATTCAATGCCACGCTGTGTTTCGCGCAGAAACTTGATGTATATCCGACCAACTGGTGGGCGGGTATGAAACGTAGTTCGCTTCAGTTACTTGTTCATGCGGATACAGTGCTTTCACCCAAAAATGTGCAGGTGAAATACCCCGGCGTTCAGGTGAAAAAAATCACCTTGCTGGAGAACCCGCATTACCTTGCGATAGACCTGGTGCTGGATAAGAATGTGAAACCCGGTACCTTTCCCATTAAAATGATGGCAGGCGGAAAGCAGGTGACTGTTCCTTATACGCTGATGCCCCGCGATCCGGGCAATGGTAAAACACGTATCAGGGGCGTGGACGCGTCGGATTTTATTTACCTCGTTTTACCCGACCGGTTTAGCAATGGCGATCCATCCAATGATGTTGTTCCGGGCATGTATGATACGGTTTGTAACCGGGCTATTCCTTCTGCCCGCCATGGCGGCGACCTGAAAGGTATTCAACAAAAACTGGATTACCTGGACGATCTTGGCGTTACCGCGCTTTGGCTCAACCCGGTGATAGAGAACGATATGCCCGCTAAAGAAGAAGGGGGACGCCCACTCAGTGGGTTTCATGGCTACTGGTTCACGGACCATTATAATGTGGACCGCAGGATAGGCGGCAACAAAGCGTATCTTGAACTGGCTGATGCTGTTCATAAAAAAGGCCTGAAACTGATCCAGGATGCCGTGTATAACCATGTGGGGTATACGCATTGGTTCATTCGCGACCTGCCCATGAAAGATTGGATCCACCAATGGTCGCCCTACCGGAATACTTCTTATAAAGACCAGACGCTGATGGATCCTTATGCTTCCAAAGCAGATGCCCGCACCATGAGTGATGGCTGGTTCACCCACAATCTTCCCGATCTCAACCAGAAAAATCCTTACCTCGCGGAGTTCCTTATCCAGCACGCGATCTGGAGCACGGAAATGTTTGGTCTGGATGGCTGGCGCATTGATACGTATGCTTATAACGACCTGGAATTTATGAACCGTTGTAACGCAGAGCTATTGCATGAATATCCGCAACTGGGGCTCTTCGGCGAAACATGGGTGCATGGCGTGCCCAACCAGGCTTTTTTTACGAAGAATAAAATGAAAGGCATTTCTTTTTCTTCCAACCTGCCGGGCGCAACGGATTTTCAGGTATATTTCGCCATGATGAGCGCACTTAATCAACCCGATGCATGGACCGAAGGGCTCACTAAATTGTACACCACGCTCGCACAGGATTTTCTCTATGAAGATCCTTATAAACACTGTCTGCACCTCGATAACCACGATCTCGATCGTTTCGTTTCCGTAATTGGCGAGGATTCTGCCAAATATAAAATGGGGATAACTTGGTTGCTTACCCTGCGCGGCATACCGCAATTGTATTATGGCACGGAAATTCTGATGAAGAACTTTAAAAATCCTTCAGATGATGCTGTTCGGGAAGATTTTCCGGGTGGCTGGAAGAATGATAAAGTAGATAAATTCAGCAAGCAAGGCAGAACACAGGCGGAGAACAATGCTTTTGACCTGGTAAAAAAGCTTGCCCGTTACAGGAAACAGACATCCACATTACAGCATGGAAAACTGATGCAGTATGTGCCTGAAAATGGCGTGTATGTTTATTTCAGGTACGATGAAAACAAAACTGTGATGATTGCCGCGAATACCGGAAAGAATAAGATTGAACTTCCCATGGCGCGTTTCTCAGAACGCATTGGTGCACACAAAGCAGGCCTGGACATACTTTCAGGCGCTACCATTAAATTGGATCAACTTTCAATTCAGCCACTTGAAACCTTAGTGATCGAACTACGCTAGGTTATTTTCTCCCTTACTCACCGTTAAAACACCTATTGTCTGGCATGGCATTGTGGGTGTAGATTTGTGTTCTGCCGGCAGGTGTTCACAAACCACCGATGTTTGTGCGCAGGATAATTCATCCACCGCGATAGAAGGGATGAATCATGAAAACAAATGTGTATGATGGAAAAAGTGATGCAGGGAGCAGGCTTGGCGAAGTTGTTCACTGGTTAAAAGAGATTGTTCCTCAGATTTTAATAATATCACCCGGGAACTTTTTCGGGTGATATTTTTCCCCGACCCATGCAGGTTTAAGAATCGATGAAATACAATTGTGGTGCATAGAAGGGTGCAACTCCTTATTTCGTATCTTCATCGAAACGCACGGAATGACAAACCAATCACCTGGAAATGATCAGCATGGAGCAAAGAAAAGCCGTGGTAAAAAGACCGGGTTAAAGCATTACGAAGCATCGAACTTTATTGATACTTCAAAACCGGTATGGAATTATTCTCTTTTTACCCAGGAAGATATCACCAATTACCAGGCAGGCACCCACTACAGTGTCTACGAATTGATGGGGTCGAAAGAGATTGAAGTGCTCGGCCGCAAAGGTATTTACTTTGCCGTATGGGCGCCCAATGCCACTTTTGTTTCGGTGAAGGGTAATTTCAATAACTGGAGCAATGATTCGCACCCGTTAACGCCGAGGTGGGAGCAGTCTGGAATATGGGAAGGCTTTGTGCCTGATCTGGGTCTTGGTGAAGTGTACAAATACTTTATCAAAGGCTACAAGGGGCTTGAACTGGATAAAGGAGATCCATTTGCTCATTTCTGGGAGAAAAGACCGAGCACCGCTTCCATTACATGGGATTTGCAATATGAATGGAACGATGGTGAATGGATGGAGAAAAGGAAAAAGCACAACAGCCTGAATGCGCCCTGGAGTGTATATGAAATGCACCTCGCCAGTTGGATGCGCCCCGATCCCAATGATGAGGAATCGTACAACACTTACGAGCAGATCGCGGAAAGGCTGGTTCCTTACCTTCAGGAAACAGGATTTACCCATGTGGAGTTCATGCCGGTGATGGAGCATCCGTTTGACGGTTCCTGGGGCTACCAAGGTACGGGTTATTTTGCTCCGACCTCAAGGTTTGGTGATCCGCAAGGATTCATGAAGCTGGTTGACCTGCTGCACCAGGCGGATATTGGGGTGATCCTCGATTGGGTACCTTCGCATTTTCCTTACGATGCGCATGGCCTTTTCATGTTCGACGGAGCCCATACCTACGAGTATGCGGATATGCGTAAAGGTTACCACCCGGATTGGAATTCCTACATCTTCAATTATAAGAGAGGGGAGGTGAAATCTTTTCTGATCAGCAGCGCACGTTTCTGGCTGGAATACTTTCACATCGATGGTATACGGGTAGATGCCGTTTCATCGATGCTGAAACTAAACTACAGCAGAGGAGCAGGGCAGTGGGAACCCAACGAATTCGGTGGTGATGGTAACCTGGAAGCCATCGCTTTTATCAAGGACCTGAACGAAACGGTGTACCGTGATTTCCCTGATGTGCAAACGATCGCGGAGGAAGCTACCGATTGGCCGGGGATATCCAAACCAACTTTCCAGGGTGGACTGGGTTTCGGGATGAAATGGATGATGGGATGGATGCACGATACACTGGATTATTATAAGATGCACCCGTATTACAGGAACCATTACCAGAACAAGTTCTCGTTCAGTATGATGTATTTCTATGACGAGAATTTTATGCTCCCCCTCAGCCACGATGAAGTGGTGCATGGTAAATCGCCGATGCTGTACAAAATGCCCGGCGATGAATGGCAGAAGTTCGCTAACCTGCGGGTGTTGTACACGTATATGTTTATGCACCCAGGGGCCAAACTACTGTTCATGGGCAACGAGTTTGGACAAACCTCAGAATGGAACTACCACCGGGAACTCGACTGGTTCCTGTTGGAATACAACGCGCACAGGGGATTGAAGGATTGTGTAAGTGAACTGAATAAATTATACCGCAACGAACCGGCATTGTATGAAAAACAGTTTCAGCCCGACGGGTTCGAATGGGTGGACCTTAACCATCGGAATGAATGTATCGTTGTGTTTAAAAGAAAAGGAACACACGGTAAAGAGGATGTACTCGTGGTCCTGAACATGTTGCCGGAACCGCGTTTTGATTGGGAAATACACGTTAAAGACAAACAGGATTGGAAGGAAATATTCAACAGCGACGAGAAAAGGTTCGGCGGAACGGGAGACGTATACAATGTGGAGGTGATATCGGAAGTAGTGGACAAAAAAGAAAAATGGTTTAAAATAAAAGTTCAGATTCCACCACTGGGTGCGATCGTACTCAAGTAAGCGCCTGAAATAAGAGTCAATCTTATCCGAAGTATAGGAAAGCAAGTGGGAGAAAAAAATACCCCGCCTGCTGGGGCGGGGTTTAAGATTTGGTGGTCGGGCAAGTCCGGGTTGGACTGTTTTCATTTGGGCGGATTTTTCAAACGGGCATTGGATCAACGGGTTTTCATAAGAAATGGACAGCGGTTTTCAGGATATTGGACTTTCTTGGTTTTTCGGATACCGGATACTTGCGTCAACAGTGTAAAGATTACACTTTGTGCGCATCCGGAAAATAAAATAGCGCACTGATTTTGTGCGCTATCTGATAAATTTAAGTTGATTTAAGAGGTATTCCGGAACGTGTAAAGGAAACACTTATCTCGTATTGATGCGGATCAACGAAACGCGTTTTACATCCGTTCAGGAACCCTGATGCCCATTAAGCCCATACCCGAACGGAGTACCGTTGCGGTAAGCAGTGCCAGTTGAAGGCGCAGTTCCTTTTTCTCAGGCGTTTCCGCGTTACCAATAGAATGTTCGGCATAAAACGAGTTGAACGTTTTCGCCAGGTGGAAAACATAGTTCGCGATCAGCGAAGGATTCATTTCCTGACCCGCCTGCTCTATGATGGAAGAATACTGTTCCAGTTGAACGATCAGTTCCTTCTCCAAAGGGAACAAAGGCCCTGAATAAACTGTGCCGGCAGGTTGTTCCTTCCGAAGTATGGATTTGATCCGCGCGTGTGTGTATTGCACGAACGGCCCTGTAAAACCGTGGAAGTCGATGGACTCCTCGGGATTGAATACCATACGCTTTTTAGGATCTACCCGTAGGAGGAAAAACTTCAGTGCGCCCAATCCGATCAGGTTGTAAAGGTCATCCAGTTCTTCCGGGGTGAAATCTTTCACTTTGCCGAGTTCAGTAGTATGGCGGCCCGCAACGGCTTCCATTTCCGCCACCAGGTCATCGGCATCCACAACGGTTCCTTCGCGGCTCTTCATCCTCCCCGAAGGAAGTTCCACCATACCGTAGGAGAGGTGGTTGATACCGGCAGAATTCGGGAGATTGAGTTTCTGGCAGATGAGTTTCAGCACTTTCATGTGGTAATTCTGTTCGTCGCCGATCACATAAATGCTTTCGTCCATCTGGTAATCCTCGTATTTCAGGTTGGCGAGTCCCAGGTCTTGGGTGATGTACACCGAAGTACCGTCTTTGCGGAGGACGAGTTTTTCGTCTAATCCTTCAGCGGTGAGGTCTATCCATACGCTGCCATCGGGTTTCCGGAAGAAGACGCCATTGGCGAGGCCTTCTTCCACATACTGTTTGCCGAGCAGGTAGGTGCCGCTCTCGTAATAGGTTTTATCGAAATCGGAGCCGATTTTGTGGTAGGTGACCGCGAAGCCGTCGTACACCCATTGGTTCATGTTCTTCCAAAGGTCGAGTGTGGCGGGGTCGCCCTCTTCCCATTTCAGTAGCATGGCGCGCACTTCACGCATGATGGGCGTATTGTTTCTCGCGATCTCTTTAAGTTCAGCTTTTACTTCTTCCTGTTTTTCAACGGGAAGCACTTCGGTTCTGAGTTTTGTAAGGAATAGGCCCGTTTTTTCCCGGTCCGTTTCCTGCACGGCGGTAAGATCGCCATCCATGATCCGCTGGAGCACAGGCGTGGTTTCCTCCTTCAGGGCGTTTTCAAACTGCACATAGTAGTCGCCTACCAGGTGGTCGCCTTTGATGCCCGTGGACGCGGGTGTGGCGCCATTGCCGAAACGCTGCCATGCGAGCATCGACTTGCAGATATGTATGCCACGGTCGTTCACGATGGAGGTTTTCACCACTTCGTGTCCGTTCGCTTTTAATATCTCGGCTACCGACCAGCCGAGGAAATTGTTCCGGAGATGCCCCAGGTGCAGGGGTTTGTTGGTATTGGGCGAAGAATATTCCACCACCACCTTTCTGCCGGAGGCAGCCGCTTTGCCATATTCAGCGGCGCTGTAATTGTTGTGAAGAAAGTTCGTCCACCAGGTTTCGGGTAAAGAAAGGTTCAGAAAACCTTTCACGATGTTGTAACCCGCTACCAGAGAGGGTTCCTGCTGCATCAGTTTTTCCCCCAGCGCTTTACCCAGGGCATCGGGTGATTGTTTCAGTTGTTTTACCCAGGCAAAAAGTACCACGGTGTAATCACCTTCAAATCCCTGGTTCGTTTGGTTTACCTGGATGTCTTTTTCCGGGCAATCAATACCATATAATTCCTTTAACGCGCTTTTCGTAGCCGATCTGATTGCTTTAATGATGCTCATTCCGCTGTTTTTATCCGGGCAAAAGTACGATTTCGGGGAGAAGTGGGAAATATCTCCTGTTTTTAACAAGCGGTTCATATTTCCAGTAATTATCTTTGCCGGGAGTAACCAATAATTCAGGCCCGGATGCGCAACCAAGTTCAGAACCTTGTTCTTCCACTTATCGACTTTTTTCATCCCCCTTTCCGGCGGATCATGAACCTGCAGACTTTCCGCTACGCGGTTTGCGGTGGCGTGAACATGGTGCTGGGGCTGGCAATTTATTATGTGGTATTCAAATACGTGCTCTGGGAGCAGGAACTTGATCTGGGTTTCTACGCGTTCAAGGCGCACGTGGCCGCGCTTTTTTTCTCCTTTGTATTTAATGTATTGTTTGGCTTCATCCTGATGCGTTACCTGGTTTTCAGTGAATCCAATATTCACCCCAGGGTGCAGTTGTTCCGCTATTTTATGGTCTGCCTGTTTAACCTGGTACTCAATTACCTCATGTTGAAGCTGCTGGTGGAAATTTGTGGTATTTATCCTACCATTGCACAACTTTGCACGGTGGTAGTGGTGGTGGTTACCAGCTACATCGCGCAGAAAAAATTCTCTTTCGCCACTAAAACTTCACCATAATATCGGCATCGCCTTCGCAGGAAGTACGGATACGCAGGTATTCATTCAGCGGATAGATGCCGCCGATGTAGAAGTCTTTCAGTCCGCCTTTCAGCGAAATATTCTCATTGATCTTTCTGTTCATGCCCTTCCCGGCCATCTCTGTAAGTTGCGCGAGGTAAGGCGTGGCATCGAAGCTGGCGTATTTTTTAAGTTCGGTGAGAATCTTATTACTGAAGAGCCACTTGGCTGATTTGAGTACAAAATCTTTGGTGCGGAGATCGTAATTGAGGTCTTTTACTTCCAGTAGTTTTTTATCGCGGGAGTAGGTGGGTTTACCGGTAAGGTAGAGTACGCCTTTGTCGGAACCGCTGAAGCTGAGTTGGAGCACCAGGTTTTTGTTGGAGCCATACACCTTCACGGCGTCCATGATCATGTATTTTTTAACGGGGCCATTGTCGAGGTCGATGCGTTGTCCTTTTACGCGTTCAGTCACGAGTTTACTGAGGGAATCGTAATTCAGTTGTGCGTCGAGGTGAATTCGGAACCCGCTTTTGGGGGTGAAATCACTGAGGTTGGGGAGGCCGGTCTGGCGAACGGGCTTTTCTTCAAAACTGATTTCGGGCCTGGCGCTTACACCGAAGGAGAGGTGGAGTGAATCGTTCCGGGCCACCAGGCTGCTCACGCGGATTCTTTCCGGTTGAATGCGCAGGTGCCCCAATCCGTATAAAGGCCAGTCGCGTTGCAACTGGTCCCATACCTGTTGAAAGTAGGGTCGGAGTTTAATTTTGGAAAGCGTGTCCTGGAGGAAAATCCGGGAACTGTCCAACTGGAGTTTCAAAGCATCCATCACTGTTTTGGTGACATCGTATTTCACGAAGCACATCTCACATTTGTCGATGGGCCTGGGTTCCATTCTTTCAATATAATTCTGCAAACTATAATCGGGGAGGATCGAGAAATTGGCTTTAAAGCCCACTTCCACTTTTCTTTCCGGTTCATTGAAGCCGCAACTGCAGGGCGGTGTCCAGGCGGTAACAGGCGTGGTGCCAATACAGGCGCGCTGGCTGCCCCTTACCTTGTAAAAACCGGTGAAGCCCAGTTCAACGGAGTTGCCATAGGCCTTTATTTTAAGGGGCCCTCTTCTGAAGTGGTACTGGTATTTTGTATCGCAGCCATCCTGGATGAATTGCGTGGGCCATCCCGGACTTGTATATACCTGCTCTACTTGTTTTTCTGCCATCGCGAACAATGGTTTCAACGCAATGTGCACGGGAATATCTATTTCAGAAAGCGGAATGGAATCGTGTGCAACAGTTTCCATAGGAGGTTGCTCCGGAATGATTTTTCTTGAACATCCGGTGGCAAGTAGTATTGAAACGGAAATCAGCGACAGAAAGAAGTTTTTCATGCTACGAATATAATGGTTCACCGGTTTAATTCTATGGCTGCAGCCTTAATAAAAGATCAATATTTATTAGGGGAATTTACTTACCAGGTATCGGTAATAAATGTATGGTGATCGGTTGATTTTTAAGGGGTGATTTGCTGGTTTTCATGAATGCTTTTGAGTAGTTTAGCGCACCGTACAAATATTAAATTCTACCCGATGAAAATACACAAAACCCTTGTCGCATGCACGATTTCAGTTGCATTAACACACAGTGATGTGAAGGCGCAATTTCCACATGGACCCTATTTTGCCTTCGAAGCTAAAATGGCTGCTCCGGTGAACCAGTCGTACAGCAGTATCTTTAAAACAGGAATCGGTGGTACGCTTAAAGTAGGGGCACAGATTGGGGATTTCAGTTTTATCACCTTCAGTACTGATTACATGACCAACGGCGTAAAACCTGAACCCCTCAAAACGGGATTATTCAAATCGAAAGATGTACTCACTTTGCAAACTGGGGTGCGCTATAATTTTACAAAAGAAGAAGCCACAGGCGGCGCTTTTTTCATGGAGCCGCAAATCGGCTGGACGATGGTAGGAAAGGATTACAACACGGTGTCGATTACACCTACAGTGGGTTATACTTTTAATGGAAAGCTGGATCTTTCATTGTGGTTCAGAAGCACAACTTCCCAGGTTGTATCGGCCAAAATGAGTATGCTGGGCGTTGGCGTGGCTTATAATCTGTTTTTTAGTGGCGCCGATGATTGACAATCGCCTTTCGATTTGTTCTTATATTGTTTTTAGTGTTTAAAAAGAAATGGTGCCTCAGATGAGGCACCATTTCTTTTTAGAAGGCGGCTTTGTACGTTTTTTCTCCAAACACCGTCAGATAAACGATCTTAAGGTCGAGCAGCGGGGTCCAGTTCTCCACATACCAAAGATCGCAGGCGGTACGGTTATCGCGTTGTTCTTTGGTTTCGGTGGGGCCGCGCCATCCATTCACCTGCGCCCATCCGGTAATGCCTGGTTTAAGGTAGTGGCGTACCATATAATGGTCCACTTCGTTTTGCATGACCTCGTTCAGAAGTACCCGGTGCGGTCTCGGGCCTACCACACTCATGTCTCCGAGCAACACATTCAGGAACTGTGGCAGTTCATCGAGGTTGAATTTCCTGATGTACTTACCTATCCTGGTGATGCGTGGATCGTCTTTGGTAGTGGACTTTGTGCCCGAAGCATCGTTTTGATACATGCTTCTGAACTTGTATACGCGGAAGGGTTTTCCACCTTTACCAAGCCTGGTGGGAAAATAGAAAACCGGTCCTTTCGATTCCAGTTTAATCAGGATGCCCAGCACAATAAAGAGCGGTGCCAGCATTAACAGTACGAAAGAAGAGAAGGCCACGTCGCAGCAGCGTTTGAGCAACGCGTACCGGAACTTATCCAGCGATACTTCCCTGATGTTGATCACGGGCATTTCACCGAAGTTGTTCGTTTTGTAACTTCTTCCCAACAAACGAAAGTAATCGGGGATCATCCTGATGCGCATGCCATGAAAATCTGCGCGGTCGGCAATGTACTGTATCTTTTCATCCAGGTGCGTTGGGATGGCGATGATAACTTCATTGGCGCGGTGTATTTTCTGCACGGCATCAAATTCAGCGATGGTGCCCAATACGCGGGAGTCGTCTGATTGTGGCGCTTCATCGTCCAGGAATCCCACCACTTTGTATCCCAGGTCAGGGTTTTCTTCAAAATAATCATCCAGTTGGCGACCAACTCTTCCGGCCCCGACAATAATGGTTCTTCTCACATTCTTCCCATTGATCCGCAGCCTGATCACCGCTTTGTACAGGATGTAGTTCAGCGTAAGATCAATCGCCGGGAACGAAAGCATGATGGTTAGAAACTGCGGTTTGGTGTAACCGGAAGGAATGTTGAATACCAGGAAGAACAACGCGATGGCGCCCATGAACTCCGCATGACTTTTCACGTCGTTGCGGAACCTCTTTTTCAGGCTCGTATGGAGGTTCACGTAATACACCTTGTTCCTGGAAGTAACGAAGAACCAGGTGAGCACGATGGTGGTGAGGTAAAGCAAATGGTTCTCAAGGAACGTAAAGCCTTTAAAGAAAACATGAAAGCCTGTGAATACGCCCGTCAGGATCATAAAATCGGTGGAGGCGTATATAAAACTGAGTTTTCGGTCTGATCGGATCATGTATATTGGATTTGTCGCTTTTTCAGAGAATATGGTTTAGTTCAATACGCTTGCGTTTTGGCGGGTCGTGGTTGTTGTTAAGGTTGTTCATATTTTTCTTTTGTTGTTTACCAGCAGATTCCCTGATAGTTCAATGATGAAACATCGCTTTTCACGCGCACCAGGTCGATCACGATTTTATCTTTCAGCAGCTCTCTGTGTGCGGCCAGGTCGAAGTTCCTGTGGTTGATGAGCACTACGTCCGACTGGCAGATGGCTTTTTCAGGTTCATCGCAAACCAATTCAGACAAGTGCGGGAGGTGGTGGTTGATGAATGCTTTGTTGGCACCCACCAGCTTGGAGAGGTGCACATTTTTGTCGTATATCGAAAGGGAATATCCTTTGCCGATCAGTTTTTCGGCCAGGTCAACGGAAGGACTGTACCGAAGGTCGTCGGTACCTTCTTTGAAACTGAGTCCGATAAAGCAGATTTTTTTCTTTCCCGTTTTGGCGATCATATCAAACGCCACCTGTTTCTGGTGTTCATTGGAATGATGAATACTTTGCAGCAGGGGAGAAGTGAGGTAGTGGTCGTGCGCCAGGGTGGCGAGGCCTTTCAGGTCCTTGGGTAAGCAGGAACCGCCGTAGGCGAAGCCCGGTTTAAAATAGGCCGGCGAAATATTCAGGTGCGTATCCTTGCAGAACAGTTCCATCAGCGGATGTGAATCGATGTTCAAGGCTTTACAGATGTTCCCCACTTCATTGGCGAAAGTGATCTTCAGGGCATGGAAGGAATTGTTCACGTATTTAATGAGTTCTGCTACTTTGATTTCAGTAATGATGATTTCACCTTTGATGTCTTTGTATAAAGATGATATCTTTTCAATGGATGGCTGATGGTCGCTGCCGATCACGGTGATGGCGGGATTATAATAGTCGCTCACGGCAGAGCCTTCGCGGAGGAATTCCGGATTGGACACCACGGCGAATGCTTCGTTCTTTTTCTTCCCGGAATGCTCCGCTATAATGGCGGCCACTTTTTCATTGGTACCGGGCATTACGGTACTCCGGATCACTACGGTATGAAATTCATCCTTTTGAGCGATGGCTTCGCCGATCTGTTCTGCGGTGCGGAAAAGATAGTCTAGGTTGAGCTGACCCGTTTCCGAAGACGGTGTCCCCACACAGATGATGCTGGTTTCCGTGGTGATCACCGCTTTCAGGTAATCGGTGGTAGCACTGATTTTACCTGCGGCATGTTCGGTGCTGATGATCTCGTCGATGTCTTTCTCCACGATGGTGGGAATGCCTTTGTTGATGAGTTCCACTTTTTGTTCCTGCACGTCAACGCCTACTACAGTATGTCCGTTCTTCGCGAGACAGCCTATACTTACGCATCCTACATATCCTAGTCCAAAGATTGAAATTCGCATTGCTGTTATTTTTTATAGGTATTGATTTGTGTTGTCATGAAGTCCACCATATCCGTCCATTTCGCTTTCAGTTTTTCCCGGATGGTGATTTGTTCTTCCGCGCTATGCGGATGCCGGATGAATTTGTTGATGGTGTCGATACCGGTATTCATGGGCAGGTGCACCAGTAAGCCTTCCGCTTCCAGCAATTGGTTGGCCTTCATTTCACGGATGCCGCAGTACACGCTTTTTACGCCGAGCATAGCGCCTTCCCGGGCCATACTGTCGCCGGAGGAAATAACAGTGGCGGCGTGGTAGATCAGGGAATGAATATCGCCAACGGGTTCTTTCAGCAGGATCCAGTCTTTGGGGTATTGGCCGATCAGTGATTTGTCTTCCAGCGACAAAACCACTTTTATACCCGGTTGCAACTGATGCGCAAAGGATTGCACGATGGCATCCTGCTGGTTGAAATAGTTGAAGGACTTGTTGCTCACTTCGCGGATGAAGATGTATTTTTTGCTTTCCAATCCGTATGCTTCCAGTATCTGCATGGAAGGCGTGAACCTGTCGGGGCTGAGGTAGCTCCATTCTTTGAGGCAATTAAAAACGCCTACTTTTCTGGACGCGGTTACCACCGGAGGAAAGAATATTTTTCTGGAGAGCAGCGCGTTGAGCTGGTTGATTCTTTTCCTTTCAGGATCATCGTAAAACTGAATCACCGGCGTGGTGGCGAAGAATCCTGCAAAGGCAAGCGGCACGCTACTCGCTGAAATGCAGATATTGTATTTGTTCTTCCCGATGAGTTGGAAGAACCTGAAGGTACGTTTCACGTTGCCTTCCCAGAAGATGGACCATTTGCTGCCGTGGCTGGCGCCCACCTGTATGTTGTTGAAGCCGGGGTATTCTTTCTGGATGATGGCCGGTAACTTACCTCTGCCCAAGTAACTGATGGTCACGTCCCATCCTGCGGTAGACAATTCTTTGGATAGCCCTTTAAAGAGGTTCAGTTGCGCCGGATGTTTGATGTCGATAAGGATCTTTCGGGGTTGGTTCTTCATGGATCGCTGATTTTAATGGAAGTATCTTTTGTAGTTGCGTTGGTAGGTGAGCTGCTCTATTTTCCGGGTATTGATCTTTTGTGCCGGGTTTCCGCCGTAGATGCCCCATGGTTCTGTGTCTTTTGTAAGCACAGCCCCCAATGCCAGAACGGAACCGCGTTTCACTGTTTTACCGGGAAGGACGTAGGCTCCCGTAAAAATGCTGGCTTCATTTTCAATCACCACGGGGGCGCCCAGTGTGGCATAGCCGGGATCGTTGAGGTTATGTCCTAGGGTGAAGATGCGCACGTAACCAGCGATGTCCACATTATCGCCGATATGAATGCCCCTTCTTCCATCAAGCAGGCTGTCGTGCCCGATAGAGCAGTTGTTGCCGATTTTTATTTTCCAGGGCGCGTACACGCGCACATTCATCTGGATATTGGTATGCTTACCAATCTTCATCCTGTACAGGTGCCGGTAAATCATTTTCCGGATGAAATAGCTGGGAATCTTGTTGAAGAAATGGTTGGCGAGTCCCAGGTAAAAGAAGTGGAAATAGTCCACTACAGTTCGGGCGGGTGTGCCGTATTTCAGTTTGTCTTTCATGCGCTGTTCCTGTTTTTGATTCTTCTGGCGGGTACGCCGGCATAAACGCCGTAAGGTTCGGTGTCTTTGGTGAGTACAGCTCCGGCGGCCACGATACAGCCTTTCCGGATGGTGACACCGGGCATAACAATCACCCTTAACCCCAGCCATACATCATCTTCAATGATGGTGGGTTGAACGGGTTTTACGCCCTGTTCGCTCATGGGAAGTTCCGCTGAACTGTTTTCGTGCATCTTACCGAGGACGATACATTCTCTTGCAATCATTACATGATTTCCGATCTGTACATTGTCAAGCCTCGTATTTTCATTCACCTGGCAATCGTTTCCGATGGACACATTGTTACCTGATCCGATGTACACGCCCCGCTGGATCTTCGTGTTTCCCCCAACGGATACCACGCCACGCAGGTTGGCCCGCCTGATTTTATTGTATAGTTTCCCGCCGGGAAACCAGGAGTTCGGCAATTTTGAACTGAAACAGTAGTACAGTAATAACCTGATCTTTTTCATACCGCCATTTTATTGGTGTGGTGAACTTGTTCCGGCGACAACAATACCATCTGTTCCGCCGAGGCCAGCAGGTATTCTGAAATGGCGAGCGCCATCCACGATTGCCAGCGGATGTATTTGATCCGGGAACGGAACACTTTGTTTTCAAAAAAGTGGAAGTATCCTTTTTCTGAATCGTAAAAGCGCTGTATGGTCCATTGCAGCACTTCCTTCGCTTTTTCCAGTTCCCCGGTTTTAGCGAAAAGAATGATGGCGTTGGCGGTGTCACGGGTTTCGGTGAAGAAGATGTTACTTCTGATGTCGGTTGGTTTGTGTTGGGTATGGAAGTGCAGGGCGCGGGGTCCATCGAAGCAATGTGCTTTGTAGGTGTCCATGCCTTTGGTGAACATGGTTGCTGATGCTTCGTTTCCGGTTACTTTGTTCATCAGAAAGATGGATTCCAGCACGAATGCCGTATGGAAATTATCGCTGTAACAGGCTTTAACGGAATAGCCCCAGGTGCCGTCTTCCCTTTGTACTTTTCCAAGATAGGCCAGTATTTTCGAGATGATGGTTTTGTATCTTTCTTCAGGCTGAATGGCATAGAGTTCCGCATAGAACCGGCCCACTTTAGCCGTGGCGTTGTACACTTCATCTTTCTGATTGGGGAGGTATGAATACCAGCAATCCGTTTCGGATTCGAACTTCATCCATTGTGTGTGCAGGATGTTTTCGAACGAAAGAATCAGGTCAAGCAGTTCGGGGTCCTGGTGTTTCCTGTAGCTGGCGAGGAATGCGTACATGGTGAACAGGCTGATGATGAGTGAGGTTTTTCCCGGACCTGAACTGTAACGGGAGAGCGTCATCTCAAATGCGAAGCCCACGGAAAAATCCGTGAATTCCTTGCTTTTGTTTGCTTTGAACCAGGCGATCAGTTTGTTGATTTCTTCTTCATACCGAATATGGTCATAGTTGGCCATGGCATGAAGGAAGAGCGCGTTGGATTTGGAGTTTTCCGATGGGCCAATGCCGAGTAAACTCCTGAAATTGATGGGGGATACTTTGTTCAGGAACGAAATTTTCGGCGCGAGTTTACCGGGCACACGCAGTTTGGCACCCGCGTAATCGTTCGGGTCTATACCCCTGTAGTTGTTTTCCTGCGCCTGCTGGAGTAGTTTTTCAAGGATCATTTCAATGGATTTAGGTGTCATGCGAAAGAAGGTTTATGTTGATCTGCAGTGGGTTCCCAGATTTCATTTTCAAGACGTTCTATTACTTTCTGTACCGTAAAATGTGTGCGGGCGAATTTGTAATTGTATTCACCCATTTCGCCTACATTTCCCAACGCTATGGCAGCAGTCATTTTTTCTTCCAGTTCATCCAGTGTGGCCTGTTTCATTTTAAAGCCCATTTTTTCATCCTGGAAAAAATCGCCCAGCGCCCCGGCATGTGTGGTAATTACAGCAAGTCCGGCAGCCATTGCTTCCAGGATGCTGATCGGCATTCCTTCTCCGTGAGAAGTAGGTAGAACAAAGATGTTCGACTGCTGAAAGAGCGCCGTTTTTGCCTCGCCATCCACCAATCCGTGAAAACGGATATTAGGGTTGTTGAATGCGCTGATGGTTCTTTTCACGGTTTCTTCCATCGATCCGAAACCAGCCACATCCAGATGAATGTTCGGGTATTTCTGGCTTAGGCGCTGAAACACGTTCAACAGCAATAAAATGCCTTTCTCTTTTTCGAGCCGTGCCAGGTAGAGGAACCGGGAGCCCTGTATGTGTTCAGCTTCCGGCAGGGGGAAATGTGCGATAAAACTCCTGTCCACCACTGTGGTTTCCACGATGATCTTTTTGGTATATCCTCTTTCTTCCAGACTTCTTTTAAAGTCTTTACTCAATACAAATAATTTATCGGCCTTAAAGAATACATTCAGTTGTTTGTTCTGGATGCTTTCAAAATATTCCTGGTTCCATCCGTGGATGAATACGAATACTTTTTTGAAGGATAGTTTGGAAAGCAGGATAAAAATCCTGTCGCGTTTAAAAGCTTTCTTATCCATCGAAGTATTTACCAGGATGGCTTTACAGGATGGGTTGAAGAAAACTTCCAGCGCGAAACTGAGGTACCTTTCAATGGTGAAGGCGATCTTTTTGATTTTTCCTTTGCCGGCATTTCCTCTGAAAAAATAACTTTCGTCGGCGCTCCAGTTGCCTTTCAGGGCCTTCACATAGGAGCTTACCCCGCCGCTGGTATTGGGGTAGGGAGAGAGGATCAGGAGTTTTCTGGGGCTTTTCATACAGATTTGCTTTAGGGGTTAACGTATTTTCCTTTCGTGATGAATGCGATGAGCATCCGGCTATGATCTTCTGAATTAAATTCCTTAAAGGCTCTTTCCCTGGCGCTCCTGCCGTTTTTCCACAATAGCTCCGGACTTTCAAATAGTTCATTAAAAACCTTCGATAAACTTTCTGTGTTTTCCGGCGTATAATAAAGCAGCGCGTCTTCTCCCACGCAATCCACCACGGGCCCGATGCGTGCCGAGATCACACAATTTCCGGTAGCCATATATTCGCCCAGCTTAAAAGGGAAGCCTGTATTGGCGAACCCGCTGTTGTTCCGGGGCATCACCAGTACATCTGTTTGCAGAATGTATTGATAGTACTCTTCATCTGTAAGGAAGCCGAGAAATTCCAGGTTGTTTATGTTGTGTTGTTTTGCTCTGGAAAGAATTTCTTCTTTCTTCCGTTCGGGACATTTTCCTGACAAATAGAATTTTCCTATCCCCCCGTTGTGTTGCATAGAAGAGCTGAAAAAAGCATCCAGCATAATATCGAAATCATCTTTAGGCGCGTAGGATCCACCATAGAAGAAGTTGATGCGTTGTTTTTTTTCCTGTTGCCCGCGTGCCGGAAAATTCTTCGGATCAACAGATATCGGGAGCAGCAGTATTCGTGTTTCTTTACTGAAAAATCCACGCAGCATTTCGTATAAATAACCCGATATGCCGATGTATCCGCTGGCGAACCATCCGGAACGGCGAAGCAGCCACACAGAGAGTTGGAGGTTCATTTTGCCCAGCATGCTTTTCTTAAAGGGAATGATCTCCCGCAAATCTTCAACGATATCAAAATAGATGCTGAAGCCCAGCATTTTTACAAGCAGCAGTGTCAGGAAGTTGTACAATGTTGGGTAACCGTAATGGTAATAGATATGCGGACCCCTGAAATTTTTCCTGGCTGCAAAAAGTTGCTTCCATTCGCCGAAGATATTTCCGGCCGTCATGAAAGTTACATTCCCACTGGTTTCCGTGGTGGTACGCTTATCACGGTACAGGTTGATTACCTGGTGTTCTTGCTGCAGATAAGCCACCAGGTTACCGATCCTTTTGGCGGCGGCGAGTCCGTTTCGGATGCCAACGGGTGCGAATAGTATGGTAAGTCTGTTACTCATATTGCTTTTAGTTCCTGTTGTGTTATATGCTTAATAACTTTGCATGGGTTTCCCGCCGCGATCACATTGGCCGGTATACTCTTGGTTACAACACTGTTCGCGCCGATCACGGTATTCTCTCCGATTGTTACACCTTTTAATACCACCGCATTTACGCCAAGCCATACATTGTTGCCGATGATCACTTCCTGCGGCTCACCCGATCTTTTGTCTTCCAGGTGCCAGTCTGAATCGGTGATCAGAGTATTAGCGCCACAACGTACATTGTCGCCGATGACAATTCTTCTGAACGCGCCGATTACTGTGCCGCTGAACCCGCAGTTGTCGCCAATCTCTATAGAAGCCCTATACGTTGAATGGTGTGTCGAAAGAATGCAGGGGCGGTTGATGCCGATGAGATTAGAGGCAGGCTTCGACCTGAAATCACATCCTGCGCCGATTTGGATGGTGGTGCCGGGATATCTTTTGAAGTGGCATTTGCCAATGAAGCATGTTCTGTTTCCTACCTTCACGCCCCACCATCCGGCCCGGATACGATTGGCTGTTCCAGACAGGAGCAGGAGTTGGTTGTGAAGGTTGTAGGTGGTATGTGAAAGATTTTTAAACTTCATTTTCTTTTCATTTTTAAGAAACCGGCGGTTGTTCAGTGTTTTGTTGTTCGTAATACTTATTATAAACCAGGCAAAGCAGCAGTCCGCATACATTGATGTGGAAAAAAACGAGTGTTACATTGGCCAGAACAAATCCCATCATTCCCCAGTATGGACCCCAGTAATTGTGGCGCGTAGCTGTACGCTTCAATTTTTTCATCATACTCACCAGGAACAGAATGAACAATGCAGCGCCCGCAATACCATACCAGTAAAGAAGCGAGAGGTAGCCTACATGTATTTGAGATGACCTTCCTTTGAGTAGTAATTCAAGTTCTTTGTCGCCGGTAGCACCTTCTCCGAATTTGAGGTTGCCTTTTCCCAAAACAGGATTGTGCGGATATAATTCAGAGAAAACTTCGAATGCAAGCAGCCTGGAAGATGCAGCTCCTTCGGAAAGTCCGCCGTGGTTGGTCTCCAGCAGGCGTTCGTTAATGAACCCATCCACATCAAATTTAACATACAGCAACAACTGGTAAAGCAGGATGCAAACCAGTGAAGTGCTCAGTAGGAATTTCAGTATGCTGGAAAGTGTTATTTTCCTGTAATCGAAAGTAACCATCAGGCAGAGCACCCAGTTGATCATCATCCACCTGGATTTGTTGATGAGGGTGAATATGGCTCCGCAAACAATATAGAGCCACGATAAAGTCTCTTTCTTTTTCTCTTTTTCAGCAATAATGGTGGAAAGAATTGGAAGCACCGATAACCCGGCAAACATACTTCCCCCCAGATAGGAATAAATCGAACTCAGCCTTCTTTGCATTTCATCAGTCGTTTCCAGGTCCTCCTGTGCATTGGGGTTAAGCAGGAAATTATAGTCGATAAATTGCTGAATAATGATGGCAATAATGGAGAGCCAGAAGATGATTTTAAGGATTCGTGTAAGAACGGAAATGAATTGCGCCGAGAATTTCGTGTTCTCAATCAGGACACCCGCGAAAAATCCAAACAGCAACTGGTGCTTAAAAAGGTAGGTCAAAGAGAAGGGCTTTCCGGCAATCACAATATCTGAAAACATAGTGTACACAGAAAAAAACAGCAATAATTTCAGGTAGAAAGGCACCACGATTATTTTTTCGTGCCGGAGAAAACCTGCGATGAACAAAACCAGGTTGAAAAGAATGAGTGCATTGAAAAAATAAGTCCCGCTTTTAATGGAACTGTTGGTCACAATAAAATAACTGATCATTGGCGCGGTGGCCAGGATGAAGATCAGTTTCTTATTGATGCTATTGATGAGTGCCGGGTTCAATGTGCCGTTTTTTCTGTTTGAATGAAACGAACGCTTTCTTTTGTTCTATAGGTAAGTTGATGGTAAATGGAAGCCAGGTCGTTGGTAATACTTACAGGATCATGCCTTTCCAGTGCTTTTTTTCTTGCATTCGCGCCCATTTTTTTTGCCTGGCTGAAATTGCAGGATAGTTCCCTGATCGTTCCTGCTAAAGCAAAAGGATCTCCGGACTGCACAAGCAAACCTGTTGTACCATTTTCCACCAGGGAAGAAGTGCCACCTGCATAACTTGCTACAACGGGCATTCCAAGCAGCATGGCTTCACAAAGACTATTTGGGCTATTCTCTATATGACTTACCTGGCAATATATATCGGCTGCCTGCAGTTTTTCAACAATAACATGCTCGTTGGCATCGCCCAGAAAAGAAAGGTTAACAGCGGAAATATTTTCTTTCAGCCAACGCCGGATCATTTGTACCATACCGTTTTTTTCCTGTAAACCGATAACGGTCCATTCAAAATGAAATGACGGCTGCCTTTGCAGAATGGATGCTGTTTTAACAATGGTCTCAAATCCTTTGTACAGCCCTTCGCTGGTTATCGTAACAAGCCGGAGTACTGGTTCAAACGATTGCTTGTTCCATTGGTGGGTATAGAATGATTTCCGAAGTATCTCATTGTTGAAATAATAGGTGCTTTCAGGCGCAAGAATTTTTGTAATCCTTCTGTCCCAGTCTGTTCTCCCGATAATGTGTCTGCTTTCAGAAAGGATGATTTGTTCTCTTGCTGCCCTTTGCCTCATATTTTTATACTGACGTGAAGCCGATTTAAAAAGCAGTTTCTCCTTTACGGGCATATGCCTGGATGCAATGCTTGCCGGAACGCCGGAATAATATTTTTCTGCGTAAGGCGTAAGCATGCCCTGGATGGATACCACTACAGGAATGTTGCAGTGTTGTTGAATGAGGCCAAAATTGTCTTCAGTTCCATGTATATGGATCAGGTCCGGGTTTTCCCGGGAAATCAGGCGCAGGATAGCATCGATTTCCGGCGCATCGTTCACGAAAGGTCCTTTCCATCGGGATATAAGCCTCGAAAGCTTCGATTTTTTATTTCCCCGGTATAAAGGAATGTACCTTGTTTTACCAATATAAAAAGGCTCTATTTCTTCAGGCGCATAAAATGCGATTGAAAGAGATATATCCGGATAGTTCTGGATGATTTTTTCAAGCGATATCAGCCATCCGCCGCGGTTATTTTTTATTCCCATTCTTTCAGTTGCAGAACAGGCCGTATTGGTGAACCAGAGTACTTTCATAGATGGATATTTATTTGTTCCAGATACCTGAAGCGGTATGGTTCAGTATTTTGTTGGTTTGTGTGTATTGCAACAGAAATGAGGCAAACTTTGTAACAATGCCGGCCACCACCACACCATATACGCCCATTGGAGATAAGGATAAAAAATGCGCCAGCAGGATGTAGGCCGTTATCTCAATTCCTGTAAAGTACATTGAAAGCCTGATCTTCCCCGATCCGTTAATAAACATGCTGTATACTGTTGCGAAAACAGTTTGAATAAAATAAAGTGCCAACAGCGCGATGAGTGGCAACTGAACAGCCACACTTTTGCCGATCCACAAAGGAATGAGTACCGGTGA
Organism: uncultured Flavihumibacter sp.; assembly: GCA_946482545.1. Next base: position 23,300 of record CAMLRX010000017.1, read on the forward strand.
CAATAAGGTAAGAGCCACCACTCCGCAAGACAACAGCAGCGATATCTTATTTTGTTTCCTGATCGTTTTCCTGATCCAGTCGTGGTCCCCTTCCGCAAGTTTCTTTGTGAACCCCGACCAGAGTGGGGTGGCGATGATGCCGCTTAATACAGTAGATATCTGCAGGTATTTGAACGCGATATTGTAAGAAGTTACGTCTTCAGGTCCAAATATTCTGATGATGATAAGGCTGGCACTGGAACTGATTATTACGTTGGCTACCTGGATGAAAAAGAAACGGAATCCCAGCCCGGTGATTTTACTGCTCAATGAAAACCGTACGTGCCTGAAGGAAGGGCTGATATGCCTCAACTTACCGCTGAACAGAAAAAAAGACCCTACGCTAAATGTAAGCAGCGGAGCACTGCTGAGAATAATGCCCGCCGTAAGCAGCGGAGACGCGTCTGTGCGCATCGCCACCAGTAGAAAAGAAAGACTGACCAGGTTCGATATTGCAGGGAATGCTGCGCTGAAAGCAGCATGTTGCGTGGCGAAAAGAACAGGTTGTATAAGTTGCGTAATGAAAGTAATGGATAAACCGGTGAAAACAATCAGAAACAACGCGCGCAACTCTTCCTGTGAAATACTGTATATGTTTAGAAAACCTGGCCAGTTGATGCTGTGCGATAGCAGAAAAAACAGGAGGGCCAGTGTGCCGAAAATACATGCGGTAAGCAGGTAAGATGTGCTTACCAGTTCTTTCGCCATCTTGTGGTCGTTTTGAGAAAGTGCCTGTGTAAGGTGATTGCGTAATCCATTCCCAATGCCGATGTCGAAATATTGAAACCAGGAAATGAAGGATGTGATGGCGATCCATATACCGTACCGCTCAGCATTCAGGTAGTTGATCAGTAGTGGAACATAGATGAAATTGATACCGATGCTGATGCCTTTTGCCAGCATTCCTCCTGCAATGTTCCTCCTGATAAGTTGCGAAAACCCATCCTGAGCTGTATTTAGCTGTAACAACTGTTTATATCCTTTCATTTTTCTTTCGGCTTTTTTTTACTTTACCGTCCTCGGCTGCATGATAAGTGCCATATCCATACCCGTAACCATAATACCCGTATCCTGTTTTAAGTTCCACATCGTTCATGAGGATGTTCATTTTGGGAAGTGCTTTTTTTCTGAAGAACTTCTCAATCAGTGCCATCTGCTGCTTTAACGTGAAGGATTGACGCACTACGTACAACGTAACATTTGCATGGGCCGCCAGTATTTCTGCGTCTGTGACCATTCCAACAGGCGGGCTGTCGATAATGATGTAGTCATATTGCCCGCTGAGTTCTGAAAAAAGGTATTTTACTTTGGGCAGCAGCAGCAGTTCGGATGGATTGGGAGGGATGGGGCCGGACGACATAAAGTGGAAGTTTTCGTTGAGTTGCGTGGGCTGAATCCAGTTCTTCCAATTGCTGTCTTCGTCCAGGATGAAGTTGGTGAAGCCTTTTTTCTCCAATTGCAAACTCTGTGTGATTTTAGGTTTCCGCAGGTCCATCTCAAGGAGCAGTACTTTCTTTCCGGCCAAAGCAAAGCTCATTCCGATGTTAATGCTGAGGAACGATTTTCCTTCCCCGCTCATGCTTGAGGTTACCAAAAGGGTTTTTTCGTTGGCATTCGGCAACAGGTATTGAAGGTTGGTGCGCAGTGTTCTGAATTGCTCAGAGATCAGTTGGGTTGACGTAAAGGTAACGGCCACTGAAACATTGGTATGGTTATGTCCGATTTCTCCAATTACCGGTGCCGCTGTGAGTGAGGTAATGTCTTCCAGGGTGGAAATTCTGTTGTTCAGAAAGTCCCGCCCGAAACTAATACCAAAAGGAATGATGAGTCCGGCGATGAATCCAAACATCAGGATCATTTTTCTGGAAGGTTTGAATGGCGAAAAGTCTGCCTTGGCCGCATCAATGATTCTTGCATTTGCAAGCGTGGATGACTTTGAAATAGCCGTTTCTTCTCTTTTTTTCATCAGGAACAGGTATAGCTCCTGCTTCAGATGCTGCTGCCGCTCGAAATCCAGGAATATGCGTTCCTTAGTGGGTACAGCGCTGATCTGCTGTTCAAATCCGTTTGTTTTTTGCTGCATTGCGCCAATGCTCACCATCAATCCTTTTTTGATAGAGTACAAACTGCTGAGCATTTCCATGCGCATGTTAAACAGTTGCTCGGTAAGGTTGATCATTGCGGGATGACTGGCAGTATGGCTTACCAGCATCCTGTCTCTCTGAAGTTGGATGGTATTGTATTTTTCAGTGAGTGAGAGAAAGTTGGGGTCCTGCATCACGAGTGTAGAAGGTACGATCCTGTTTTTGTTGGCGTTCTCCTTCAGGAATTGTTCCAGCGTATCAATCACAGATTTTTGCACCTCCAATGCGGTAAGTTGCCGGGCATATTCGCTTGTGTTCTCCAATAAAAGTTTGGATTGCTCGCCAATGTTGGTGAGTTTGTGGGTGGTTTTAAACCCTTCTATTTCTTTTTCAATGGTTGCCAGTTCTTTCGATACAATGTTCAATCTTTTGTCGATGAAGTCCATTGTACTGTCTGCTATCTTGCTTTTGTCATCGTGGTTGGCTTTCAGGTAAACTTTCGTAAGTGTGTTCAGAATGAGTTCACCTTTATCGCGGAGCGACTCCTGCAGCGTGAGGTAGATAACGCTTACCTGTTTATTGGGGATTTCCACATTTAGTGCCTGCATGTAATGCTGTGCAGTTGCGTCAACGGGATTGACTGTGACGATAAGCGGCTGGTTTTCGGGCCAGCTTTCCAGTTTTTGTGTGGGCGTGATAACGAGTGTCTGATCTTCTATTCCTATAGGTATCCCCAGTATGCCTTGATAGGTTTTGTCGTTTGATGTAATTTTAAAAGTACGCCTGTTTTTATCAAACATAAGTTCGTATGTAACTGTGGCATTGATATTATCCGGAAAGGGGGGGATGGTTTTCACGGAAACCGGCGCTTCTTTAAATAATTCACTCGTTTTAAGTTTTCCCGGCAGCAGGTAGTGAATGTGGAGGTTAAGTTCTTTTACGACATCTTCCATCAGCGACCTGCTTTTGAATATTTCAGCCTCATTGTCAACACTGCTTTTGCCTGTTAACAGACCGAAGTCCTGCAATAACTGAGATTCTGCCAGATCTGTTCCCTTTTTATCATCCTGCACGAGGATCGAAGACCTGATTTTATAGGAAGGGTTTGTGGCAGACAGGTAGAGGTAAGCAAGCGCTGAGCAGAGGAGCGCTGATACCAGCAACCAGGGCCAAAGCCTGATTCCTTTTTCTATGATTTTGTACAGGAGTTTATTGGCGGCTTCTTTCTCCGCGTCATCACTTTCCTGTCCTGGAATATAGGATTGCTTAAAATACATGGATCAGAGTCTTGAAAAGATTACTACTAATAAAGTGAGTGCTGATGCCGCGATGGTGATGTTCCGGTTCCTGTTGCCATCTGCAGCCTGGATCTTCGATTTGTTGGGTTCAACATATACCATATCGCCCTGTTTCAGGTAGTAATAGGGCGATTGAAGAATGCTGGTAGAGTTGAGGTTAAGCCTTACTATGTTTTTCTGTCCTGCTGAATCCCTTGCCAGTATTACATTTTCCCTCTTTCCATAAATGGTCAGATCTCCGGCTATTCCTATAGCATCCAGGATACTGATCTTTTCATTGGGTATAATGTAAGTGGAAGGGCGCGTCACTTCTCCTAACACGCTTATGCTGAAATTTGCAAGTTTCACAATCACAACAGGTTTCTTGTACAGTACCGCAGATTTTTGCTCTATAATCGTTTTTATTTCAGAAGTGGAATAGCCTGCAACGTGTATTGTGCCCAGAAGAGGTATTTCTATGTTTCCCTTTTCATCAACGGTGAATCCCGTTATTTCTCTCATGGATGCAGCCGTGGCGGCGCTTACTATTGGCGGAGCCTGCGCCCCGGTATGGGCCGCGGATATAATATTGTTTTCTTCCGGGTTCAGTGTAAGTATGGTAATCTGGAGTATGTCTCCCGACTGAATTAAAGGTGCATTGAATTTTGGAAGTTGAAAACTGGCAGGAACCATTCTGGCCGAATCCGGAACATCTTCGAGGTACGCTATCTTCTTTGCGCTCCCGCAGGAGGTGACCAATGCAAATAGCACGGCAGGTATGAATGCTTTCATAAAATGGTTTCCCATATACGTTTGGATATTGAATGTAATTGGTAAAAGCGTGGATATAAGTCGTCCGTGGTTGCTAATATAGCGTGCTATTTTCTATCCTGCAATCGTTCAGCAGAAAAATGAAATCTCAAAAATTTATTTCGGATAGATGGTCAGCAGTTGTGTGGAATGCTTGTGTGGTAAGTGTTTGGTGTGTTTTGTAGCGGAGACTTTTAAACGTATTAGGTATATACCCCTAAAGTTGGGGTGAATGCATTGATATGCATATATAATATAGGATACACTAGTAATCGCCCCTTGTTTGACTAAAATATTTTTTTAAAAAATTTTCAGCTCAATTCGTTTTTCGTGTGTGCTTGCAAGTGAATTATTAGTTTACTAAGTTTGTTTGCGTCATTCAATCCTTTGAAAGCGCATAACCCCCGAATCTAAAATCCAGTATATGATAACATTCTTACGCACTTCCGGTTCAACGAACCATCTGTCACCTGTATTCAAAAAGTTGTTCTCATAGTTTTTATAAAAGCTTGTTTTCCTGCTTCAACCCGGTTAGTTGTGCTGGCCGGATAAATCTATGCTTATGTACTCTTTTATACTGCTGAAGAAAAGCTTCATGCAACGGCAAACGTCCATATTCAGGGCTTTTACGTTGTATTGTTGTTTGTTGCTTTCCGCCAACATGGCCCTGGCCGGAAAACCACCTGGTGTGCCTGATGTAGACCATCCGGATACAAGGTTGGTGGTTGTAGCTAATATGGCTGTGGCCGATGGTTCATCCACGAATACTGTGAGGGCGCATATCGTGGATGAGTTCGGTAACCCGGTGGTGAACCAGGAAGTGTCTTTTGAAGTGAACGGCACTTTCTTTACGGCGTTCACCAATGCCAGTGGCGATGCCCTGTTGTCTTTCTCCGTGAATACCGCAGGTAATGTTTCGATAAAAGCACGGGTGGGTGGTAAACTGTTGAAGTTCTCTAATCCGATAACGGTGACCTTCGTTCCGGGACCAGTGAGCGTGGTGGTGGAGGATACTTATCTTGAAGTGGTACAGGATGATGCCATTGCCAATGGAACGGCCACCAACAGGGTGAATGCACATGTTACGGATGCGAACGGGAACCTCATCATCAACCAACCGGTTACCTTTCAGATACTGAGTGGGACCGGAACACTGCTTGGTTCCCATACAGTAAACACGGGTCCCAATGGAGAAGCGTATATTGATATTGTGAGTACGATAGCCGGGCAGGTAAGTATCATCGCCAACCTGGGCGGACTGGCCATCGTGAATGGAAGTCCCGCCATTGTTACATTTGTAGCCGATGTACCCGATCTGTCTGCTGCCGGAGGAACCGCACTGAGTGTGGTAACGAACAATGCCGCGGCGAACGGAACTGCCACCAATAGTGTAAAGGCGACCGTGGTGGATGCGAACGGAAACCCGGTGGCCAATCAATCCGTGGAATTTTTTATTTACAATGGTGCTGGGGTGATCGTGGGTTCCTCCACCGTTGTTACTGGTCCAAATGGCGAAGCAGAGATTCAACTCACCAGCACCGTTGCCGGACAGGTAAGTATTACCGCTGAACTGAATGGAATGCCAATTGTGAATGGAAGTCCCGCCGTTGTTACATTTGTGGCCGATGTGCCTGATGTTTCGGCAGGCGGTGGAAGTAACCTGAGTGTGGAAACTACCAATGCCGTTGCGAATGGAACAGCGGTGAACAGTGTGAAAGCGACTTTACGTGATGCGAATGGCAATCTCGTGGCCAACCAGGCTGTTGAATTTTTTATCCTGGATGGTAATGGAAATATAGTTGGAAGTACAACTGTTTCTACTGATGCGAACGGTGAAGCATTGATTACGCTTACCAGTACAGTTGCAGGGAATGTAAGTATTGGCGCAAACGTTAACGGCGCTGCTATTGTGAATGGAAGCCCCGCCGTTGTTACGTTTGTAGCCGATGTGCCCGATGTATCAGCGGGTGGCGGTACACTATTGATAGTAGTGGACAACAACGCCGTGGCGAATGGTACCGCTACAAATAGTGTGAAAGCCATTGTGAAAGATGCGAATGGGAATCCCGTGGCCAACCAGGCGGTGGAGTTTTTTATTACTGATGGCAACGGAAATATTGTGGGAAGTAATACGGTTACCACCGGCCCTAATGGAGAAGCGCTCATCACCCTTACCAGTACTGTCGCCGGAAATGTAAGTATCGGCGCGAATATAAACGGATCGCCTATTGTGAACGGAAGCCCAGCCGTGGTAACTTTCGTACCCGATGTGCCGGATGTATCTGCTGGCGGTGGAACTTTGTTGGTGGTGGTAGACAACAACGCCGTGGCGAACGGAACGGCCACGAATAGTGTGAAAGCGGTGGTGAAAGACGCAAACGGAAATCCAGTGGCCAACCAGGCCGTAGAGTTTTTTATTATTGATGGGAATGGAAATATTGTGGGAAGCAATACCGTGATGACCGGTACCAATGGAGAAGCCCTCATCACCCTTACCAGCACCGTCGCCGGTAATGTAAGTATCGGTGCGAATATAAACGGATCTCCCATTGTGAATGGAAGTCCGGCGGTTGTAAAATTTGTGTCCGATGTCCCCGATGTATCAGCAGGTGGCGGAACTGAACTGGTGGTGGTAACCAACAATGCGGCTGCCAATGGAACCGCTGCCAATAGTGTGAAAGTGGTAGTGAAAGATGCGAATGGAAATCCCGTTCCCAACCAAACGGTGGAGTTTTTTATAACAGATGGATCTGGCGCTATTGTGGGCTCATCCACTGTTACTACCGATGCAAACGGAGAAGCCACGGTGCAGATTACAAGTACCGTGGTGGGCAACGTGAGCCTCCGCGCCGAAGTGAACGGCACACCTGTAGTGAATGGAAGCCCGGCGATTGTAACGTTTGTGCCCGATGTGCCGGATGTGTCGGCAGGCGGCGGTACGCTACTGAGTGTGGTTACCACAAACGCGGTAGCTAACGGAACATCCACCAATAGTGTAAAAGCCATCGTGAAGGATGCGAATGGAAATCCCGTTCCCAATCAATCAGTAGAATTCTTTATCACAGATGGAACCGGTACAATTGTCGGAACATCTACAGTTTCAACCGATGCCAATGGAGAAGCGGTGATTCAACTTACCAGCACCGTCGCGGGCAATGTGAGCATCCGGGCCGAAGTGAACGGATCACCCATTGTGAATGGAAGTCCCGCCGTGGTAACTTTTGTGCCCGATGTACCGGATATGTCTGCCGGTGGCGGAACTGAACTGGTGGTGGTAACAAACAATGCCGCTGCCAATGGAACGGCCACCAATAGTATAAAAGCCGTGGTGAAAGATGTGAACGGAAATCCTGTTCCCAACCAAACGGTAGAATTCTTTATCACGGATGGAACCGGTACCGTAGTAGGCTCCTCTGTTGTAACCACGAATGCAAATGGAGAGGCGCTCATAGAAATTACAAGTAACGTGGCTGGAATTGTTCGACTGAAAGCAAATGTAAACGGTACCGAAATCATAAAAGGGAGTCCTGCGGAAGTGGAATTCATCTGGCAGCCTGATACAGATAATCCTGCTACTGTTTTATTGGTGGTAGACGATAATGCGTTGGCCGATGGCACGGAAAAGAACAGCATCAAGGCGCACGTCGTAGCGCCCGATGGTAACGTATTGCCCAATAAAAGTGTCCGCTTCCGCATTGTCTCCGGGAACGGAGAAATTGTGACACCGCAACCGGTGATCACAGATGCGAATGGCGACGCTCAGATTCATATCATCAGCCAAACGCCCGGGCAGGTGCAGTTCTCCGCAGATGTGGAAGACAAGTCCATTAAAAACGGAAGCCCCGCCACGGTGAAATTCGTGACCCCGGATATCTGGGTGCCCCGCGTGTTCACGCCCAACAACGATGGCAGGAACGATATCATCCGGCCCATCATCACGGCGCCCATCAAATTCGGCTACTTCAGTATTTACAACAGGTGGGGTAACCTGCTTTTCTCCACCGCCGATCCGAACAAGGGATGGGATGGCCGTTTCAAAGGAGTGATTCAACCCAATGAAACCTATATCTGGATCATTACCGGAACCGATTCAAATAACCATGCAGTGAAAAGAAGGGGTATGTTCTCCCTCGTTCGCTGATCCAATACATGTACCGATGAAAAATTTTTCCATCATACGCAAAAGCCTGCCGTTGCTGCTTTGTTTGTCAGGACTGGCTTCCGGAGCCCAGGAGATCAATTTCTCCCGTGCACAGGATATGACTACATGGTATAATCCTTCGCTGAAAACGGAGCAGAAAAGAAGTGTGAAACTGAACTACCGCAACATCAATTACGATGGACTGATCGCTTACAACAGCACCAGCGCTATGTTTGATATGGGGATCGGCGGGGGAGAAGAGGGGAGTGGCGGCTTCCTGGGGCTGAGTATTGGCGCGGCTTCCGATAAAAGCAACCAGGATGTACTGAACAATACTTTGGGACTGCTCGGTATTTCTTATGCGGTACCGCTGGGCGGAAACGGCATTTATATAGCTGCGGGTGCACAAGGCAGTTACTTCCAGAGCCGGTTGAAAACCGGTTCCATGATCGCGTTCGGTGACCAGTACGATCAATATGGTCCCATTGAGGGTTCCGTTAGTAATGATGCATTGGCGGCCGGCTGGTCCTACAATTATTTTTCTATGAATGCCGGGGTGTCAGTTTTCGGCAACAGTACTTCAGGGAACTGGTACATCGGCACATCAGTCATGAACGCGAACAGGCCTTTCTCCAACGAAATCAAGACCGAAGATTTCAGACAGAACAGAAGGCTGGGTGTGCAGGCCGGGTACAAATTTATTACGCCCGAAAAAGATGAATGCGCCTTCTATTCTTCCCTCAACTGGCAGGGAAAAGCATTCAAACATTTTTTCAACGGCGTATACTATAAACAACTTAAAGGTATTGATGGCGGTATTGGTATTGGAATGGGCTACCGGTACGATGATGCGCTGGTGCCTTCTGTGGAACTGCGGTACGATAGGGCCATTATCGCCCTTGGTTATGATGTGAACGTGTCCAGTATTAATGCTGCGGCCGTTCGTAGGAATGGCATGGAACTGGCGCTGCGCTTCGATTTTTAAATTTTCTGATATGAAAAACACGATATTACTCCTCGCTGTTTTGGGTGCACTGATAGCGGGAAACACCGGCACTTCCTGGCAATATGGCGGACATCTGCAACGGGATACCCTACCCGAAGGTGGTATGACGCCCGATAGTATTGTGCAGGTGGTGGATACGATCATAAGCGAAGTGAACGCAATGGTGGATTCTCTGCTTAAAGGCAACGATTCCACTTTAGCTTTCGCTGAAAACAAACCGGAAGAAGAGGCAAAGGAGGCCCCGGCAAAACCAACCTGGGACAAGCGTTGGTTCATTTCGCCTATGCTAAAAGTGCAGGCGGTGGATTTTGGAATGCACGAAAAAAACAGAAGCCAGGTGCTGAGTGGTGCGCATCAGTTGTCGTTCCGGGATAAATCCGTTCTTTCAGCTTCGGCTTCCGCCTATAAAAATCTCTCAGGAAGATTGTCTTTCAGCATCGATATCGGTATCGGGCATGGCCATGTAACCAACGATACGGTGATGGTGGAAAATACCGAAGCGCGGATGTACAATACCGGCGCAGCCGCTTTTTACCTGCACCTGCTCAAGCCGCAGTTCAAACTGCAACCTTATGTAATGGCCGGTATCAATAGTATGGTAGGCGGAGCATCGTACATGAGTGCGCCGCTGGGCATGGGCTTTAAGTATTCCGGAACAAAAATTATGGTGCACGCACAGGCAGCTTATGGAATGGGGATGACGGATAATATCTCGAATACGATGATGTACACGGCTGGTATATACATTCCACTGAAAAACAAAAAAGCCGAAGAGAAAGAAAAAAAGAAAAAAGACGACAACGAAAAAGAAAAGGACGATAAAAAGAAAGATTCCAGCGCCAACGGAAAAAATGGCGGCGTAACCACCATAAACATTACCAACAACTACTATTATGGTGCGCCACCGGATTCCTCAAGGAAAAAGTACCAGGCTGAGGAAGATGGCCCCGAAGCGGCGGAACGCAAAAAGAAGAAAGCGGAAGAATGGGGCGATAACGGAGGTTGGGAAGACAGAGATGATATCGTTTCCCCCAAACCTTACGATCCCGATGATCCCATGACCTTTAAAAATGCCCGTAAGTTCGTGGTCTATTTTGAATACGATGATTACGCCCTTACCGCCAGCGCCTTCCGGGAAATAGACCGGGTGGTAGGGCTGTTGCGCCAGAACCCCGGCATGAAAGTGCACCTGAAAGGACATACCGACCTGCGCGGAAGTGGTGTGTACAATACGCCCCTGTCAAAAAAACGTGCCCAGATGGTATTTGACTATATGAACAGCCGCGGGGTGCCAAAAGAACGGATGGTGCTCAGTTATTACGGGAAAGATAAACCCATTACGGAAAAAGATGACCCTTCCACAGCGTGGCTCAACCGGAGAACAGAACTGGTGATTTATGATCCTGAAAATTAATAACCGGTCAGTTTCTGCCATTTTTGCATAATACCTGGCGGTGGCACAATCATTGTCAACAATAATCGACATTAACTCATAATTCGAAAAAAGATAATATGGGAAAGATTATTGGAATAGACCTTGGTACAACAAATAGCTGCGTGGCCGTTATGGAAGGAAACGAGCCAGTGGTGATCGCTAACGATGAAGGTCGCAGAACAACTCCTTCCATTGTGGCATTCCTGAAGAACGGGGAAAGAAAAGTGGGTGATCCTGCCAAGCGCCAGGCTATTACCAATCCACACAACACGATCATGTCGGTGAAACGTTTTATGGGACGCCGTCACGACGAAGTTTCCGAAGAAATCAGCCACTGGAGCTATAAAGTAGCGAAAGGTGACAATAATACCGTACGTATTGACATAGACGGTCGCCTGTACACGCCACAGGAAATTTCCGCGATGGTGTTGCAGAAGATGAAAAAGACTGCCGAAGACTACCTCGGTCAGGAAGTGACAGAAGCCGTTATTACCGTGCCTGCCTACTTCAACGACGCGCAACGCCAGGCTACCAAAGAAGCCGGTGAAATCGCAGGGTTGAACGTGCGCCGTATCGTGAACGAACCAACCGCTGCGGCCCTGGCTTACGGCATGGATAAAAAAGGAACAGACCAGCGCATCGCGGTATTCGACCTCGGTGGCGGTACTTTCGATATCTCTGTGCTGGAACTTGGTGACGGTGTATTCGAAGTGAAGTCTACCAACGGTGATACCCACCTTGGTGGTGACGACTTCGATAAAGTAATCATGGACTGGCTCGCGGAAGAATTCAGGTCCGAAGAAAATGTGGACCTCCGCAAAGACCCCATGGCACTGCAACGCCTGAAGGAAGCTGCTGAAAAAGCAAAAGTGGAACTGTCCTCTTCTTCTGAAACAGAAATCAACCTCCCTTATATCACTGCAGTGGATGGCGTGCCCAAACACCTGGTGAAAAAACTGAGCCGCGCTAAATTTGAGCAACTCGCTGATAAACTGTTCGAGCGTTGCCTGAAACCATGCGAGGCCGCACTGAAAGATGCCGGATTGTCTACTTCCCAGATCGACGAAGTGATCCTGGTGGGTGGTTCCTCCCGTATTCCCAAAGTGCAGGAGATCGTAGAGAAGTTCTTTGGTAGAAAGCCCAACCGTGGTGTGAACCCCGATGAAGTGGTGGCCATTGGCGCCGCTATTCAGGGTGCCGTGCTTACCGGTGAAGTGAAGGATGTGCTCCTGCTCGACGTTACCCCGCTTTCCCTCGGTATCGAAACCATGGGTGGTGTAATGACAAGGCTGATCGACTCCAATACCACTATTCCTACAAGGAAGTCTGAAACATTCTCCACCGCCAGCGACAACCAGCCCGGTGTTGAAATTCACGTACTTCAGGGTGAGCGCCCCATGGCCAACCAGAACAAAAGCCTTGGCCGCTTTAACCTGGCGGATATTCCGCCCGCGCCACGTGGTGTTCCCCAGATCGAAGTAACTTTCGATATCGATGCCAACGGTATCCTGCACGTAAGTGCCAAGGATAAAGGAACCGGAAAAGAACAGAAGATCAGGATCGAAGCCGGTAGCGGTCTTACCAAAGAAGAGATCGAAAAAATGAAGGCTGAAGCCAAAGCGAACGAAGACACCGATAAGGCTGAAAAAGAAAAAGTGGAAAAGATCAACCAGGCTGATAGCATGATCTTCCAGACCGAAAAGCAACTGAAAGAGTACGGCGATAAAATTCCTGCCGATAAAAAAGCGCCCATCGAAGCGGCCATCGCCAAACTGAAGGAAGCGCACAAAGCCCAGGACATCGCCGCCATCGATACGGCCATGGCTGAAATCAACACCGCCTGGACCGCCGCCTCCGAAGACCTGTACAAGGCTTCTCAGGAAGGCGCACAGCCAGGCCCTGATGCCGGTCCGCAAGGCAATGCCGGCAACGCTTCCAGCGGTGCTTCCGATACCGTAACGGATGCTGAGTTCGAAGAAGTGAAGTAATATAGCTTTAGCATAACTTAGAGGCGCGTCTGCATAAGGCGCGCCTTTTTGTTTTGGCATCGCTTTGCGTCTTTGCGCCTCCGCGTCTGCGAGGCAGGAAGCAGTGCAAGAGATTATTTTTTTCACGCAATTGCTTCCTGCTTCGCAGTTCGCAACGCGAAGGGGCAAAGACGCAAAGCCTTGCTTTTTTTGTTGCCGTATTATTTTTTTAGCATCTTACTTCGCGGCAATTTCTTACGTGAAAATTTCCAGCGTACATCTCCGCGCTGCGCCGTGACGTTGCGAGACACGAAGCAATTGCGTGGTAATAAAAAAGCACAGAAGCAGAACCTAATCAAACACAAACAACGCTTTGCGTCCTTGCTCCTTAGCGTCTTCGCGTGGAAGTTTTCACCTTCCTTACCCCTGCTAGGCTGCGAGGCACGAAGCAGTGTATTGCGAACTGCAAAGCAGAAAGCAATCGCGTGGAAATTCCCAGTACACTTTATGAACCCACTAACCGCCAACCGCATCACTGCGCCGCTGCGAGAAATTACCTTGCCCTCAGCGTGAACCATTTACCCACTTCCCGTAATTCTCCCCCAAAATGCTTACCTTCCGCCCCAGCCGCACCTGGCTCAATATCTGCGTCCCATTTTTCATAAATCTTACCTGTGCACACATTCATTTGAAAAGAATGTGTATATTGTACACGATACGAATGCTTCGCCTGCATTGCGGCCGATTATAAATTACTGATGATGAAGATTTGTTTTTATCTGCGCTACCACACCCGGTTTGGCCAGTTGATGCTGTTGGATGGGAACTTTATGACCCATGAGAAAGGAATGGAAACTGAATTGCTGGAAATGACCTACCTCAGCAACGAATGCTGGATGGCAAGGATTGAGGTGGACCCGGTTCAACACACTTCCTTACATTATAAATATTACCTCCGGTCGGATGACGGAACACTGCATCCCGAAGGCGAAAACGATCGGGTAATCGATCTTTCCCGCATCACCGCGCAGGAACTGCACCTCTCCGATACCTGGAACTATAGTGGTGAATTTCAGAATGTATTTTATACTGCGCCCTTCCAGGAAACACTTTTCCCGCGCCTGCCCGCGGCAGTGCTGAAAGAAAAAGCCTGGCGCGGCAACACCCATATTTTCCGGGTGAAAGCGCCATTGCTGGAGAAAGATGAAGTGCTTTGTCTTTGTGGCAGCACGTCGGCACTCGGAGATTGGAATACTGAAACGCCGGTTATCCTGCACAAAGAAGGCAATTGGTGGACAGCCAAGCTGAACCTGGCAGGTCAACCATTTCCAGTAGTATATAAATATGGTGTTTATCACCTTAAAAAGAAACAATTCATCCGTTTCGAAGACGGCAACAACAGGATACTGTTCGACGCGCCATCTAAAGGAAAGGTGCAGGTGCTCCACGATGGATTCGCGTTGCTGCCCAACAATACCTGGCGCGGAACTGGCGTTTCCGTTCCTGTGTTCAGCATCAGAACCGGCAATGGTTATGGTGTGGGAGAGTTTCCGGACCTGAAACTGCTTGTAGACTGGGCACACCGCGCAGGGATGAAAATGATTCAGATTCTTCCCGTGAACGATACCACCGCCACACATACCTGGACCGATTCTTATCCTTATGCTGCAGTTTCTGCTTTCGCTCTTCATCCCATCTATCTGAACCCGGAAAAACTTGCGGGTAAGGAACAGGATAAACTGGTGAAACATTGGCGCAAGACCAGGAAAATGCTCAACGATTTACCAGAACTGGATTATCAAAAGGTGATGCAGTTCAAATGGACCGCCTTCCGGGAACTCTATGAAGCACAGAAAGAGACTGTGTTCCAGGATGAATCTTTCAGAGCTTTCTTTCAGCAACACCGCCACTGGCTTGAACCTTATGCGGCCTTCTGTTACCTGCGGGATAAATATGGTACCTCCGACTATACCCGCTGGAAAACACATAGCGTGTACGAAGAGAAAGCCATCCGTAAACTGACTGCCCGCGCCTCAAAACATTTCGATGAAATAGGTTTTCAATACTTCATACAATACCACCTTCACCTGCAACTGGAAGATGCTGTTGCTTATGCGCACGGGAAAGGCATCGTGATCAAGGGGGATATCCCTATCGGGATTTACCGCCACAGCGCCGATGCCTGGGTGGATCCGTCTTTGTACAATATGGACCAGCAGGCTGGCGCCCCGCCAGATGATTTTGCGGTGAAAGGACAGAACTGGGGCTTCCCGACCTACAACTGGAAAAAGATGCAGGAAGATGGCTTCTCCTGGTGGCGCAAACGCTTCGAGCAGATGAGCCACTATTTTGATGCTTTCCGGATCGACCATATTCTGGGGTTCTTCCGCATCTGGTCGATACCCCTGCACGCGGTGGAAGGCATCATGGGGCGGTTTGTTCCTGCAGTGCCAGTGCACATCAATGAAATTTCCGCCAGAGGCGTATCATTCGATCATGCCCGTTTCTGTAAACCATTCATCAACGACGCTATTATCTGGGAGTTGTTTGATGGCGATGCGGAACATATTAAAACACACTTCGTACAAGATATTGGAGACGGTCTCTATGAAATGCGGCCCGATTTCGATACGCAACGCAAAGTGGAAGCCTGGTTCCACCAACTTGAACCGGGAGATTACCAGCATAAATTCAAGACCGGATTATACGATCTTATTTCGAACGTAATCTTCTTTCCGGATGAAAAGGAACCGTTGTCTATGTTCCATTTCCGGTTCGGTATGCAACAGACGATTTCGTTCCGTGAAATGGATCAGTATACCAAAACGCAGTTGGAAGAACTGTATGTCGATTATTTCTTCCGCCGCCAGGATTTCCACTGGAAGGAAGAAGCCATGCACAAATTACCCGACCTGAAAGCTGCCACCAATATGCTGATTTGCGGGGAAGACCTTGGACTTGTACCGGCATGTGTACCCGATGTGATGAAAGAACTCGGGATATTGAGCCTGGAAATCCAGCGGATGCCCAAAGGCAATACCAGCTTCTTCCATCCTTCCACCGCGCCCTATCTTTCCGTGATCACACCCGCCACACACGATATGAGTACGATCCGTGGCTGGTGGGAAGAGGACCGCTCGCGCACGCAGGAGTTCTTCAACCATGTTTTAGGCCAATGGGGAGAAGCGCCGCATTTTTGTGAAGCATGGATCAACAAGGCTATTCTGTTACAACACTTGTATTCACCTGCCATGTGGTGTGTTTTCCAGATACAGGATATATTGGGGATTGATGAGCGTTTGCGCAGAGAGAATCCGCATGAGGAGCGCATCAATGTGCCGGCCAATCCCAAAAACTATTGGCGCTACCGCATGCACATTCCTTTGGAAGAATTACTCCGGCAAAAAACTTTCACGGAGGAAATACAAACCTATATCCGTCAGAGCGGAAGGGGATGAGGTAACAGAGTGAAAAATTTCATGTAGGTTTGAAGATGCCTTTCAGATTAGATTTTAAGCTGCACGAACTGCCTTTCAGATATCCTTTCACCATTTCGAAAGGAACGAAAACGCATCAACCCACGCTGATTGTACGTTTGCATTGGAACGGACTCACGGGTTGGGGCGAGGCGCCGGCCATCACTTATTACGATGTGACCACTGAAAAAATGGCGGCGGTGCTGGAACAGAAAAAGATGTTCATCGAAAAGTTCGCGTTCACCGAACCGGAACGCTACTGGCATTACCTGCACCACCTGTTGCCCAACGACCCTTTCGTGGTGTGCGCCCTTGATATGGCTGCCTGGGATATCTTCAGTCAGTTGAAAAGAATGCCACTATACCGGTTATGGGGAACCGAAATTACCAATGCGCCTGTTTCAGATTATACCATCGGCATCGCTTCCATTGATGAAATGGTGCGGAAAATGAAAGAAAATCCCTGGCCCGTTTACAAGATCAAACTTGGCACACCGGAAGACATTTCAATCATGCAGGCGCTCCGTAAGGAAACGGATGCGGTGTTCCGCGTGGATGCGAATGCGGGCTGGAAACTGGAGGAAGCCCTCCGCATCCTGCCTGTACTACAGAAACTGGACGTTGAATTAATAGAGCAGCCCCTCGCCAAAGACGATTGGGAAGGCATGAAAGTATTATATGACCAATCACCGATCCCATTGATCGCGGATGAAAGTTGCGTTTTTGAAAAAGATGTTGCGCTTTGCCACGGCCATTTTCACGGCATCAATATAAAACTCACGAAATGCAGCGGGATCACCCCCGCGCGCCGTATGATCAAACAGGCACGGGAAATGAGTTTGAAAGTGATGATTGGTAGTATGAACGAGTGTTCTATTGGAACGGCCGCCATTGCGCACCTTTCTCCCCAGGCCGATTATATTGACGCGGATGGTCCGTTGTTGCTGGCGGAAGATCCGGGAAAAGGCGGGGTAAAGTTTGAGGAATACAGGTGTGTGCCGGTGTTTTAACCCTTATGATCTCAGGTTAAAAAAAGCCCGAAGTTGCGTGTTTTCACTCCGATTAATACCACTTTTCTTTGCATATATTTGTGAGATATGGCTGAAATAATTATGGATTATATTGAGATACGTGGTTACAAATCGATTAAACATGCGCGGATAGACCTTAAGCCGATAAATATATTCATTGGTTCAAATGGATCTGGCAAGAGTAATTTTATTTCATTCTTTGAATTGTTGAATAGGTTATACGAGAAAAAGTTGTCGGAGTATGTTGCTTTAAGGGGTGGGGAAGAAAAACTGCTTCATAAAGGGAGTAATGTAACACAGGAAATATATTTCAAAACTGAATTTGAAAATGGCATAAATGGATATTCCGCAACATTGGTGAAAGGTGATGTCGGCTTTGTAATAAAAGAAGAACTACTGATTTATCAGGGTAATGCCAGAAATATTTCTCGTTTTGGAAAAGAATCCTCAATAAAGACCACGGACAATTTTAGAGCTAAATATGTAATTAAGTATCTGAACAGTTTCAGGAAATATCACTTTCATGATACTGGAGGAAATTCACCTTTCAATCAGATCAGTCATATTGAAAATGATAGTTATTTTTTATATGAAAGAGGAGAGAATCTGGCGGCATTTATTTATGGTATAAAGTCAAGCCATTTGTTGGTGTATAATAGAATTGTAAATACAATTCAAAGTGTTGCGCCTTACTTTTCTGACTTTTATTTTCAACCGAACGCGGCTAAACAAGTAAGACTTCAGTGGAAAGATAAGTTCAGCTCAGCAATTTATGGCGTAACTGATCTTTCTGATGGTACAATCAGGTTTATAGCGCTTGCAGTCTTGTTTTTACAGCCAGAACTTCCTAAAACAATTATTATCGATGAGCCTGAATTAGGATTACACCCTTTCGCTATTTCGAAACTGGCAGGAATGATACAATCTGCCTCAGCTAGAGGTGTACAAGTCATCGTTGCTACCCAATCAGCAGATTTAGTGAATCATTTTTCTGCCGAAGATGTCCTTACTGTTGATCAAAAGGATGGAGAAAGCAAGTTTGAGAGGCTCTCATCAGAAAATCTTTCCGTTTGGCTCGATGATTATAGCGTAGGAGATCTTTGGCAAAAGAATGTTATTAAAGGCGGACAGCCATAAATAAAATTGTGTATGCAGAGGGTTATTGTGATTTGTGAAGGACAGACAGAGGTTGAGTTTTGTAAGCAATTGCTTGTTCCGTATTTTTCTGGTAAGGCAATATTTATTTATACCCCCCTGATAAAGAAATCAGGGGGTGGCATTGTGCCATGGTCTTCATTGAAAAAACAAATTGAGAGGCATCTTACACAGGACAGATTGGCTTATGTAAGTTTGTTTGTTGATTACTATGGTATCACAGCAAAGTTTAATTTTCCGGGTTGGGAAACCGCACATAAGGAAGTTGATAAAAGTAAGCGGATGGAAATTCTGGAAAATGAAATGAAAAGGGATATTAACATCACGTTGCAATCACGTTTCATTCCCTATCTGCAACTCCATGAATTTGAAGGTCTTTTATTCAATAATCTTGAAGCATTTGAAGCTACTATCCCAGAATCCGACTTCTTGGATAAAAGAGAACTTAGGGACGTACTTGAGAAGTTTCCAAACCCGGAATTGATCAATGATACGCCTGAGAATGCACCTTCATTCCGGTTGAAAAGATGTTTAAAGGGATACAATAAAATTGTTTACGGAGCAATGCTCGCGGAACAGATAGGGCTTAAGAAAATCATGGATAAGTCCCCCAGGTTTAATGCATGGATACGAAAGGTTGAATTGGTGCGTGAAATGTTTTAACCCCTTGCGAAATCCAACTCGTAATTCCCTTTCATCCTTTCCATCGGGGGATTGAAGTAACCGAATTTCAATTGCGGAAACTCTTCCCTGATCAGGTCCATCATTTGGAGGATGCCCATACATTCTCCGGCATCCGTTACATTGATTTTACCGAGGTACCAGTCGGGGTCAATATTGAAGTTCCGCCACTGGATCATGCAGAGATCGGTTTCGATGATCAGTTTCCGGAGTGCCTCGTATTCTGCTTCGCTATCGGTCATGCCGGGGAAAACGAAGTAGTTGATGCTGGTCCAGGCACCATATTTCCTGGCGACCTTCAGGCTTTCCATGAGGTCCTCGAACTGGTAGTTGTTGGGGAGGTAGTAGGGGGTGTAAATTTCTTTCCTGGCACTGTTCATGCTCACGCGGATGCTGTTCAGTCCTACCTGGCACAGCGCTTCTACAGCAGCCGGTTTGCTTCCGTTTGTATTGATATTGATGCTTCCTTTGGAAGTGTGTTTCCTGATCTCGATGATTGCTTCGCGAATGGTTTCCCACATCAGCAACGGTTCTCCTTCGCATCCCTGGCCAAAACTGATAATCGGGAAGGGGGCGGTTTCCAGGTGCGGTACGGTGAATTCAACGATTTCCTCCGCACGGGGTTTGAAGGCCAGGCGGTCCTGCGGGCTCGTGATGGTTTCCTCCTCCGGCTGAAAAGACACACAGCCCACGCAGTTAGCGTTACAGGCGGGCGAAGCCGGAACCGGACACTCCCAGCGGCTCATGGCGAAGTTGCGGGCTGCGGGACAGTTATATGTCATGCAGCAGTTTTCCATCAGGTGCTTCACCAATCGGTTGTGCGGGTAGGCTTTCAGCAAGTTGTCGGCACCGGATTCAATGATGTTGTCGTCGTAACCGGCGCATTCCTGGCGGATATCTTTTTCAATTCTTACTGCGGTAACATAAAATTTATCGTCCAGCCAACCTGCGGCCGTATAACAGAACAGCGGCAGGGTGGGCGCGTCTTCCTGTGTTTCATAGGCGGCCAGGAAAAGCCCGGTATGTGCAGGTGGTACAAAAGCTGCCACGGCCCATCCTTTTTCACACAGCCGGAGATCGCCTGTTTTCACATCAATACCAATTCCTTTGCGGCCGGGGAGTTCGTATAAGTTCCCCCCATCCGGCAATTCGATCCAGCTTTCTTCCGGAACGGGGTACGCATCCCAGCCACTTCTGCCCAGGGCATAGAGGGAGGTGTCTTCAAAAATGTTCCCGTTTCCATCGGAATACAGTAAAAAAGGAGCCGACTTGATCGCCATAAAACACACGTATATCTTGGTGAAGAGGGCAAAGTTCGTTTTTTTTGGCCAACCGGAGGGCTGGTTTGGTGAAGTATTTGCAAATTACAGGATAAAGTAAGTTTATGGATTTTGGAAAAGTTCCCGCTGCTCAGATTGAAGAGATCGATTTCTCACTTCCGCCCGATTCGCCGTTTACCAAAGCGACTTTAAAAGCCGCAGGCAAAAAAGGGGAAACACAGGTATTTATGGGCTGTGCCAAATGGGGAAGGAAGGAATGGGTTGGACAGATTTATCCCAAGGGCACTAAAGAAGCGAATTTCCTGGACGAATATGTGAAGCATTTCAACAGCATAGAACTTAATGCCACCCATTATCAGATTTATGGCCCGGAAACCATTAAAAAGTGGGCGGACAAAGCTGGAAAGGACTTTATCTTCTGCCCGAAAGTTCCCCAAACCATCAGTCATTACAGCAACCTTATTACCACGGATGTACAGCCAAAAATGGATGCTTTCTTTAACGGCATATCCGCCTTCGGCGAGCATTTGGGCCCGGTATTCTTCCAGGTGAGTGAGCAATTCGGCCCATCGCGGAAAGAGAACCTGTACACATTTCTGCGCACCCTTCCCACAGATATTTCCTTTTTCCTTGAACTCCGCCACCCGCAATGGTTCTCCGACAAAGCGCTTCGGAAAGAATGGCTGGCTTTGTTGCAGGAACTGAACATCGGCGCTGTGATCACCGATACTTCCGGAAGAAGAGACTGCGCACACATGGAGCTTCCCGTTCCCCGTGTATTTATCCGGTTTGTAGGAAATAATCTGCATCCCACCGATTATTCAAGGGTAGACGAATGGGTGCAGCGCATTGGCGCATGGATGAAGCAGGGGCTGAAGGAATGTTATTTCTTTATGCACCAGCACGATGAAAAAGATTCTCCGGAGCTCAGTAGATATGTGGTGGAAGAACTGAACAAGCATTGTGGCACCTCATTAAAGCCGGTTCGTTTTATGGATGGCGGTCAGCCGTCATTGTTTTAATGAACGAATGAAATTGCTTTAGTTCAGTTTCATTTAAGGTAGTGACCGTTTCCTCCTGGATCAGTACGTTGCTTTTGAAATCGATGGTAAGCAATCCATCTTTCCAGATCACCTGTTCAATCTTACTCCATTCAAACGTTCTGGAAGGCATAGCGGGAATGGTGATTCCTTCCTGATGAAAACGGATACAGGCCCTGGCGGGCAATCGCCAGCCGATAAAAGCCAGCAGCAAATGACCGAGTGAGGGGAGCGTTTGCTCCAGCAGCCACCAGCCCAGCGCCGCAACCAGCATTACAACGGAAAGCAGTTTCGGCTCAAACTGTGCGGTTGGTTTGTAAAAAAGTTTCAGTGCCGCGGCCAGCAGGAAGGAAGCCAGTAGTACAGGAATCAGCGGACTTTCCTGCTGCGCAGGATCTCCACGAAGGATCAATGCAAAAAAGAAGGTATTTAAGATAAGCAGGAACCATCCGATGCGCAGGAATTTCCTATTCCGGTTCTGCTTCAGGTCGAAAATAAAAGTAGCATTCATGGTAATCAGCTATTCGAGGCGGTGAGCATACCGCAAAGACGGAAAAGCAGTCGGGCGCTTACATTCGCATCCCAGTCGTTTTCGCCAACGCCGGTTTCGCAGAGATCGAAGCCGATGAGTTTTCGTCCGGTTTCCAGTATTTTCCGGCAGAGGTAAAGTGCTTGCTCTGCTTCCAGTCCGCCGGGAACAGGTGTTCCTGAATTGGGACACAGTTTGGGATCCAGTCCATCCGCATCAAAAGAAATATATACTTTCTCCGGTAATTGTTGAATGATTTCATCGCTTACCTGTTTCCAGGTCTGGCCTTCAAAGCTCCGTTGCTTCAGTTCCTTATCGAGGAAGGTGGCCACGCGGAAATTACTCTGGCAGATGTAGTCCCATTCTTCTTCGCAGTAATCACGTACACCTACCTGCACCAGTTTGCTGATGGCGGGCAATTCCGTGAGCGCGTTGTACATGATGCTGGCGTGGGAATATTTAAAGTCTTCGTAAGATTTTCTCAGGTCAGCGTGGGCATCAATCTGGAGGATGCCGAAAGAGCCGTGCTTTTCAGCGAGGGCTTTCATGTAACCAAGTGGCGTACTATGGTCTCCGCCCACTAATCCAACGAGTTTGCCCTTATTCAGCAGTTCCACGGATTGTTCGTACACCCAGTTGTTGAGGAAAACCGATCCTTCGTTGATTTCTTTTTTCGATTTGCACATGAATTTATTCTGAAGGGGTTCTTCGCCCTGCGAAATAAAATCGATGTACAGTTCAGCTTCTTTCCGGAGGTAATCGCTTTTGAGGAGGATTTTCTTATCGACTTCCCGCATGAAGTAACCCTGTTTCCAGGCATCTCGGAAATCGGGATCGAAGATGTCGACCTGGCGGCTGCATTTAAAGATATGCTCTGCGGCCCTTGCGGTACCGGCGCTGCAACTTACGGTAACTTCCCAGGGAACGGGCAGGAGTACCAGCCGCGCGTCTTCTTCGGAAAAAGGGAGGCCGAATACATTCATATTCGTGCGCCCCACACCATTGGGATCAAACTGCGATAGATCGGTCATTTCGGTTCAAATCTGGTGGTAAAAAACCGGTGCAAGTTAGTCCACTTTAGGAAAGGAGCAAAAATTAAAGTTTTCGGTAATACAGGATGGTGGAGGAAGATGCCGTGATAGAAGATGGATGCGGCCAGTATGATAAGCAATAAGCCATCGAATTTTCGGGTGAAAAATCCCACAGCGAATAAAGTAAAAATAAAGTAAACTTCAGCAGGCTTCTGAAAATCAGCAAAGTACATCAGCTCCATGGTTCCGGGTTCTATTGCGATCAATAATCCTTGCAACACAATACCAGCAATAGCGATGATGCGAAGTAGTTTCCAATGTCGCAACAAGCTTTGTTCCGAAGAGAACAGCAGAACGAACAATATCCAGC
>CAMLRX010000018.1 GCA_946482545.1 uncultured Flavihumibacter sp.
CAGGCTTCCTCACTTTCTATCCTAAGGATTTTATCTATATCATGAAGGTCAACGTTCCAACGGGAAACCATCGGCAGTGTTTCCAATATCGGGGAAATGGCTTCGACCTCAGTATTGTTGTGGATGTCGGTTTTAAAAACCAGAATCTCCATAGGTTTGTATTAAGGTTGAATAGTGCTCGTATTTTCATCAGCATTCCGCTCCCGGTTGTAGGAACCGCAGCGGTTGTACCATTTGCTTTTGAATTGTTCCCTTTGTTCCGGGCTCATCTGCTCCCATTTCTCGCGTAGATTATTTTTCCAATGTTGCTTACCGCGTTTCCTTCCACCGCCGCCTTTCCCGCCGAATCCGCCAAAGAGTATTTTGCTGAGCACGAGAATGCCCATGGCCTGCCAGAAACTGATGGTCTTGACCCCGAGCACTTCGGGCAGAATATTGTTCCAAAGGCTCATGACCACCCAGGTGAACGCAAGGATGGCAAGGGGAATGAGTACCACCATCAGCGCGATCTTTTTAGCTATTTTGTTTTTTCTGTTCATCATTCTGATTTTACCGGTTCAGCATTTCATCCCGCAATTTGGCAAGTTTGCCGCGCAGGTGCAATACCGCGTACCTTTTTCGTGAAATAAGGGTGTTTACAGTTTCACCCGTTTGTTCCGCCATTTTTTTAAAAGAGATGCCTTCCATTTCATGGAGCACGAAAGCCTGCCGTTGTTCTTCGGGAAGCTCGGCGAGCGCGCGCTGAAATTCTTCCCAGAATACCGTTCTCAGAAAACTGGTTTCAGGGTTCTCCGGCCCTTCGGAGAACAGCGCCGCCCATTCCTCATCGTCCATCAGGCGGGGACGTTGCTTCCTTTTGTTGTCGGTAATCTTGTTCCGGGCCACTGTAAACAGCCAGGCGGTCACCTGTTCAATGGGCTGTGTGTTGCCCGTGAACTGGAAAAACACATCCTGTAAAATGTCTTCGGCATCCGCCTCCGTATCTACTCTTTTACGGATAAAACCCAGCAGGCGCCTGCTGTATGTGTTGATCACCCTGGTGATATTGTTTTGTCTGGTGGCCGTCACTGGTTCTATCGTAATTGAAGCATCCATGTTTGAAAGAGGTAGACGAACGATGCTTCCGGATATTTTAAAAAAGGAAAATTTATTTTTTGTACGCCCGCACCATCTCCCTTTTTCCCCAGGGACCGGGTGGTTTCGTAACTGTGAAGCCCGCCGCCATCATAGCCCGCCGCACAATGCTCTTGGAGCAATAGGTAACCAGTGCACCACCTTTTTGCATCATGTTATAGAGGTGCGTAAAGATGGGTTCTTCCCAGAGATCAGGCTGCGCCGAAGGCGCAAAGGCATCATAATACACGAGGTCATACAGTTTGCCCCCGGTAAAGTTTTCCAGTTTGCTTTCATATTTGGTGAACGTAAAACCATTGTCCATTTCAATGGGCTGGTTCCAGGGCGTGTGGTGCATTTGGTGAAAGGCTTTCTCCAGTTCGGGCCGCTCTAACAAAGCCGGGTAGTTCAGGTGTTGCAGTTCTGCTTCATTCAACGGAAATGGCTCCAGGGTATCATACACAATCCTTCTTTCTTTCCCCTCATTCTCCAGGTAAGTCAGCAGCGCGTTCAATCCTGTTCCGAAGCCCATCTCCAGTATATTGAGCACGGGCTTGTTCATTTCCGGCTGACGCAGTCCCTCCTGCATAAAAACGTGCATCGACTCGCCCAGTGCGCCATGACGGGAATGGTAGGTGATGTCCAGTTCTTCAATCCGGATGGTGGGAGAGCCGTCTTTGGTCAGGTGGATGGATCGTTTCATGCGCGTTGCCGGGTTTCTGTTTTTCCTTATCTTTCAACCGCAAAAATAAATGGAATACATCACCCACCTTCATAAAGACAAAAAGCTGCGCACGATCATAAGTGCGGAGGCTCCGCTTGCGCCGGGGGAAAAGAAAAACCTCTGGCTTTACCTGTGCGCTTCCATTACCTCGCAGCAACTGTCTGTAAAGGTGGCCGCCGTCATCTGGAAACGTTTCCTGGATTTGTTTGAAGGAAAGGAACCCACGCCACAGCAGGTGCTGGCCGCAGCGCCTGAGCAACTCCGGGGAATAGGGTTGTCGAATGCGAAAGTGAAATATGTGCAGGCCGTGGCTGCGTTCGCCCTGGAACAGGGTTTGGAATGGAAGAAGTTATCGAAGATGGAAAATGAAGACGTAATCAATTATGTAACAACCATCAAAGGCGTGGGCCGCTGGACCGCGGAAATGATGCTGATGTTCGCCCTGGGAAGAGAAGATGTGTTCGCCGTGGATGATCTCGGTATTCAACATGCCATGTGTCGCCTCTACAAATTGGATGCGGCCGATAAAAAAAAGATGAAAACCGATATGCTGCGCATTGCTGCAAAATGGACTCCCTACAGAACTTATGCCTGTCTTCACCTCTGGTCCTGGAAGGATACGAAGTAACGATAAGCCCCGGGCGTTATTTTTTTCCATTTCCGGAAACTCTTGCTGAAAGCGGCTGCATCGGAAAACCCGCATTCTAACGCAATCTCACTGATGCTGGCATTGCTCTGCTCCAGTAAGCGCATACTTTTTTCGATCCTGCATTTCAACAGATACCGGTAGGGCGGACAGCCGAATATCTTTTTAAACATTCTCGTAAAATGAAAGGAGGAAACCGCTGAAATGCGCGCCAGTTCCTCCACCGACCAGGCAGCTTCCGGATGGCGCGTGATGCGCTGGCCCACCTCCGATACCCGGGCGTACACATTTGCTACTGCTTCCCGCTCTTCGCACATAACCCATTGTTTACATGGAAATAAACGTATTGAACACAAACTGCAGCAGGGATTGTGATAAGTGGCACGAACTAGATATGTATAGATTATGGTGCCCGGAATACCATTTTATTTCTTTGCATCCGGAACCACGTTCATCCATACATCATAGTGTTTCCGTTTTAAAAAACTTATCCGGTAAGCGGGCAGAATAATGAGATGTCTGTTGATTTTTATCTTATCGGGTAAATACATTCATCCTTATTTATGACCTTCTGAAATAGCTGGTTTACATGTGGCTTGATAATTTTTTTAGGTTGAAATGCGAATAAAACCCTTTGATGTAAGCTGTTTCAGCTTTAAATTCTTAAATTTCGATGCATTGAAAAACAGCTATCTCAAATAAGTTGCGTTGTAAGATTATCTAGTATAACAGTTACAGACAATCGAAATTTTCATGATGTCATATTCATGAAGCCATTACAAGATCATGTTTTCATATTTTCTTATCTAGCCTTCCCTTATGGCGTCCATTCTTGTCCTGCATCACTTTCATACTACCGGTACATTGGTAGTCTAAAACTATCTTGTTTATGAAAAAACTTGTGATGCTGCTGCCCGGTATGCTGCTGGCTTTTTGCCAGTTGATGGCGCAGGGCAGGGTAATTACAGGAACGGTAACCGATGCCGCGCAGGGCACACCCTTAACGGGCGTTTCTGTATTTACCAAAGACGCAAAATCCGGTACGCTTACTGATGATGCCGGTCGTTACACGCTCCGTGTCACGGACAACGATCGTGCACTGGTATTTACTTTTGTAGGTTATGCGCAACAGGAAGTAAAACTGGGCGCTGATAACGTATTGAATGTTGCCCTCGCCAGCGATGAGAGCAAATTACAGGAAGTTGTAGTGGTGGGGTATGGTAAGCAGATACGAAGAGAGGTGACCGGTGCTTTGTCGAGGGTGAGTGGAAAAGATATTGAGAATGTACCCCTCGCTTCTTTCGACCAGATGCTGCAGGGGAAAGTGCCCGGATTGCAGGTGGTGTCCACCAGCGGACAGCCCGGTGCCGCAACGAATGTGCGTTTGAGGGGTATCGGTTCCATTTCAGCCGGAGCCGCTCCGCTGTATGTAGTGGATGGTATCCCGCTGGTGATCGGCGATAACTCAAGTTTAACCACTACAGCCAACTCTCTCGCCGGCATCAACCCAAATGATATTGAAGACATTTCCGTACTCAAAGATGCCTCCGCCACTTCCATCTATGGCTCCCGCGCGGCCAACGGGGTAATCCTGATCACCACGAAAAAAGGACGCGCCGGGAAAACAAGAATCCGTATCGACGCGGAAACGGGTTTCAACAAACTCGCCCTCGCCGAAACAGCACGCCCGCTCACCACCATGGAATACTATGAACTGACGCTGGAAGGCCTGGCCAACCGGTTCGGTGGGGAACCCCGCGATTACGTGCAGGATTTCCTGGATGTATGGGCCGCCGATACCACGAAGAATGTGAATTGGATCGACCTGATCTCCCAAACCGGAAAGCAGCAGCAATACAATATTTCACTCCAGGGTGGCAACGAGAACACACAGTTCTTCCTCTCCGGCGGCTTCTTCCGGCAGGATGGTGTGGTGATTAAATCGGGTTTTGAAAGGACTTCCCTCAATATGAACCTCACCACGAAAGCCGGTAAAAATATCACGATCGGGGCCGGTCTGAACATCACAAAATCGTTACAGCAAACACCTAATAATTCCGGTGGATTTTCCAACCCTGTAGCCGCGGCATTCTTCCTGTTGCCTTTCGCGCCGCCTTATGATGATGAAGGCAAACCCAATATCGATCCTACCTACTACGGGGTTTCCTATAATCCGCTCGCTATCGCGGAATGGGATTACAACCGCTACAACAATTTAAAAGGCCTTTCTTCCATTTATGGAGAATGGAAAATACTGAACAACCTGAAATTCACTTCCCGCTACGGACTCGATTACCAGGATGTATTCGAGAAATTGTACTGGAACCCGCTCCATGGAGATGGTGTTTCCTATGAAGGATACGGTTTCAGCAATTCAAGAAGAATATGGAACTGGATCTGGAGCAATACACTCGATTACAAAGTGCAGCCTTTTAAGTCTGCGAATATTGTATTCGACCTGAAAGCCGGTTATGAAGCGCAGGAACAACGCGATGATGTGCAGGAACTTTCCACGAATACCTTCCCGCTTTCCGTGGAGCAAAAGCCTGAACTGGTATTGGGCGCGGCCCCGCAATCCGCTTCCACCTACTACGATGACTGGGCCATCCAATCCGTTTTCGGCAGCATGAACGTGAACCTCTTCGACCGCTTCAACCTCTATGGGTCCTACAGAAGGGATGGCTCTTCCCGCTTCGGCATCAATAAACGATATGGGAACTTCTGGTCCGCAGGTGCCGCCTGGAACATCGACCGGGAAGCTTTCATGAACAATCTTCCATGGTTAAGTTCCCTTAAACTCCGCGGTTCTTATGGCGTGAATGGTAATGCAGACATCGGCAACTACGAATGGAAAGCGCTCTACAGTTATGGCGTGAACTATAACCTGCAAACCGGAACGGCGCCATCTGCTATCGGGAACTTTGACCTCACCTGGGAATTGAATAAACCATTGGATATCGGTATCGACCTGGGTGTGCTGAACGAACGCGTGACGCTTTCTGTTGACTGGTACAGGAGGGTGTCATCGGCCTTATTGCTTGATCTCCCACTTTCGCTTACTTCCGGATTTGCTACTACCAAAGCCAATGTTGGAAGAATGGAAAACAAAGGGATTGAAGTTGACCTGAATGTTTCGCCCGTGCGCAACAGGGTTGTTCGCTGGGATATCGGGCTGAATATGGCCAGCAATAAGAACAAGATACTGGAACTGTTACCGGGTCAGGACTCTTATGTGGATGGCTCTTTCATCCGCAAAGTAGGCGTGAACTTCCAAACCTGGTACACCCGCTTATACGCCGGTGTAGACCCGCAAACTGGGGATGCACGCTGGTACAAAGACGCCACCCGAAAGGAAACCACCACTGATTACGGTGAAGCAGAACGGGTAGAATACAATAGCGCACAGCCAAAAATGTTCGGGAGCTTCAACAACAGTGTTTCTTACAAAGGAATCAGTCTGATGGCGCAACTGAACTACCAGTTCGGGGGCTATATCCGCGACGGCTTCCAGGATTATACGAAAAGTGATGGCTTCGATCCTTTCGAAAACAGGCACAGCTCACAACTAAGAAGATGGCAGAAACCCGGCGACATTACGGATGTACCGAAGTACGTGTTCAATAACAGTTCACAATCGAACGCCTTCTCTTCAAGGTTCATTTACAAATCTGATTTCCTCCGCCTGAGAACCATCACACTCGCGTACGACCTTCCCGCAGAAGTGCTCTCCAGATTCAACATCGCTTCCGTGAAATTCTATGCACGTGCACTGAACCTGTTCACCAAGACCTACGACAAAAACCTCGACTTCGATCCCGATGCGGGCGGTATCAATGGTATCAACGACCTGAACATGTTCCCGCTCAAATCAATGACCGTAGGGATAAACATTGGACTATAATCAAAACTTATCATCATGAAACTCCGTTCAATAATAGCCATCACCTCCCTCTCGCTGGGACTGTTCTCCTGCAGCAAGGACTTCCTGGACAGAGAGCCGCCGGCCAGCCGCGATTCCGATGGCGCCATCACCAACGAAACCACCATGCGCCAGGCCGTAAACGGTATGTACGCCAAATTGCGTGACCCCGATCTCTATGGAAGAACACTTCCGGTATGGGGCGACCTGCGCGCCGATAATATTTTCGTACACCCCATCAATTCAGGACGGTACACGGAATACAACGACTATACATTCAACCGCGCCAATACCTATGCACAGGATACCTGGGCCGATCTCTACAACGCCATCCTCCGCGCCAACAACATCATCAACGCAGAAGTGGCCGCCTCCGATGGTATCAACCAATTGCGCGGTGAAGCTTACGCCGTTCGTGCACTGATGTATTTTGAATTGCTGCGCAACTACGCCACCCGGTATACGGACAATCCATCCGGCGATGGTGTACCGCTGATCCTCGAATACGATCCTTTCGCGAAGCCCGCACGCAGCTCCAAAGAACGGGTGTACAACCAGGTGATCGACGACCTCGAAATGGCGGCCTCTCTTATGGAAGACGACAACGAGGACAATTCATACATGTCTGCCTGGGCCGCCAAAGGTTTGCTTGCACGTGTACACCTTTATATGGGCAATTACGGCGATGCCAAAACCATCGCCGCAGATGTGGTGGCCAACAGCGGTTATACACTGGCTCCTGCCGCACAACTGGCCGGATACTGGGAAGAGCCCGCTCCATCGGGTGGGAAGCTCGAAACACTTTTTGAAGTATCCATCGATGGCATCGACAACACCGGCTCCAATGGTATCGACAATATGTACGAGCAGGCCGGTTATGGCGACCTCGTTCCCACCAACGGAAGCACAGGCATCACCGCCATGTATGATGTGACCGACGCCCGATACAACGCATGGATAAGGCTGGGCAGAAGGAACAACGCATCTAATAACCCATTGATCCCTATCGTGATCAAATACCCCAACAGGGGCAATACAGCGGATAAAGACAACATCAAAGTAATCAGGCTCGCCGAAGTAATGCTGATACTGGCAGAGTCCGCCGCACGCACTTCAGATCCCACCACGGCCAATACCGTGCTCACGGCCCTGCGGAAAACAAGACAACCATCGTTCGGAACCTATAACCTTACCGGCGATGCGCTGATCCAGGAAGTGCTGAATGAAAAAAGAAGGGAACTCGCTTTTGAAGGTCATCGTTATTATGACCTGCAAAGGCTCGGCCTTGCCATCGCCAACCGCGGTATCCCCGATGCGGAATACCCCGCCAATGTGGTGAACATCCCGAACAACAGTTTCAGAAGGATATTGCCGATCCCGCAAACAGAACTCGATAACAATACGAACATCGCGCCCAATCCGGGTTACAACTAGTTGATGAACGGTAACAAGTGAGCAGGTTTTGACAATTGTTTTTCTCCATGAAAACGCAACTTTGTACAGGATCCCATTATGGCGAAAACAATTTTTAAAGGCGCGCATCTTACGGATAGAAAACTGAAACAGTTGATGGAACTATTTTGTGAGGACCTTACCGCCACACAAATCGCCAACATAACCGGCGTAAGCAGGATCACGGTAAACAGTTATATCCGTAAGATGCGCCAGCTCATGACCTTCCAGGTGGAATTTGAAAAAGCGGGCGCCATGGCCTTTCAGACAGACCTGAAAGCCGAAACCATGCAACTGCTGACCCACGAACAGCAGCCCGATAAACAAGAACTGGCCGGCTACGCACTGATGAAGATCGAAGGCCGTGTGTTCTCCGATCCGCTCTTCAACCTTTCACCCACTGTGCGCACATTGGTGAAACAGAAAAAATGGGAGGAACTAACGGAAATGGACGAACGTTTTATGAAAAGGTATTCTGGGCTCATCGCGCCCGATCTTTCAAAAATGGTCCGCTTCCAGGGAGAGATGGACATCGCCGACAGTTTCTGGGCTTTCACCCGGAGCCGCCTGGTGAAATTCAAGGGCATCAGCAAACAAACCGGGTACTACCACCTGAAAGAATCGGAATTCAGGTTCCTGTACCGCCAGCAGCCGCTGTTTCCCGTACTGATGAAACTCATCAGGCAACATACCGCAGGCAACAGGTTCCCGCTGTCCATTTTCTTCGGGAACGAAAAAATATAAAGCCGTAAGAGAAGCACGGCAAAGAAGTTCTGCTGAATACAAGCGGCAGGATATTTACAAGTTTTCTCATGATCGCGGGCTTTTTTTTAATCGCCCGCTCTTTTTTGCCCATAAACACTAACGGGTGTTAGTTTTTTCCGGAAATGCCTTATATTTGAACCATGATGGAACAGCAAACTTCCCTTTCTTTCCAGGAAAAGATTGACCGCGAAATCAAGATCGAGCCGAAGGACCAGATGCCGGAAAAATACCGGCAGATGCTGATCCGCCAGATTTCGCAGCACGCGCATTCCGAAATTGTAGGCATGTTGCCCGAAGGCAACTGGATCACCCGCGCCCCAACACTAAAACGCAAAGCCACGCTGATCGCAAAAGTGCAGGACGAGGCAGGACATGGTTTGTACCTCTACTCTGCCGCCGAAACACTGGGCATTACCCGCGCTGAAATGTACGCGCAACTGCATTCAGGGAAGGCGAAGTATTCTTCCATCTTTAATTATCCAACATTAACCTGGGCGGATATCGGCGCCATCGGCTGGCTTGTGGACGGTGCGGCCATCATGAACCAGGTGCCGCTCTGCCGCTCTTCCTACGGTCCGTATGCCCGCGCAATGGTGCGCATCTGCAAGGAAGAAAGTTTTCACCAGCGCCAGGGATTTGAAATATTGCTCGTGCTGTCCAGAGGTTCGGAAGCGCAACGCGCCATGGCCCAGGATGCGCTCAACCGCTGGTGGTGGCCATCACTTATGATGTTCGGTCCGGCCGATGAATCTTCCCCACATACCGCGCAAAGTATGCAGTGGAAAATCAAACGCTTTACCAACGATGAACTCCGGCAGAAATTCGTCGACATCTGCGCCGAGCAGGCGAAACTGCTGGGACTCACCATTCCCGATCCTGATCTGAAATGGAACGAAGCCACCGGCCACTACGATTTCGGCCCCATCAACTGGGAGGAATTCTGGAACGTGGTGAACGGCAACGGACCCTGCAACCGCGAAAGGCTCGCCGCACGCAACAACGCCTGGGACAACGGCGCCTGGGTGCGCGAAGCAGCCGCCGAACATGCCTGCAAAAAAGCAATGCGCAACAGTGCCGAAGCCGCGGCTTAGATGGGACCGGCAGCAGTACCGCCGCGCAACGCCTGTTGTGTCACTCACTTGTACACCATATCAATATGCAGCTTATGTTTCCTCAAATCAAGATATATCGTTCTCCGGAAAATGGCTCCGGCTCCGGATCTGGCGGCAACGAATGGCCACTCTGGGAAGTATTCATCCGCAGCCGCCAGGGCCTCGACCATAAACATGTAGGTAGTCTCCATGCCGCCGATGCACAAATGGCCATCGAAAACGCCCGCGATGTGTACACGCGTCGCATGGAAGGCGTAAGTATCTGGGTCGTGGAAAGTAAATTCATCCACGCTTCCAGTCCCGATGAAGCCGCTTCGCTTTACGAACCCGCCAACGATAAAGTGTACAGGCATCCAACATTCTATGACCTGCCCGACGAACTGAAGCACATGTAGGAAATGATGAATGTTTATCCAAAATTCAGCATTCAAAATTAAAATTATGTCTCTCCTTAAATACGTCCTCTCCCTCGCCGATACCGCACTGATAGCGGGACACCGCAACAGTGAATGGACCGGCCACGGACCCATTCTGGAACAGGATATCGCACTCTCCAACATCGCGCTGGATCAAGTAGGACAGGCAAGAATGCTTTACCAGTACGCGGCCATGCTTTCAGGCAATGGCGCTACGGAAGATACGATGGCTTACGGCCGTGATGCCCGGGAATACAAAAACTGCCTGCTGGTGGAACTGCCCAACGGACACTGGGGAAATACGATACTGAAACAGTTCTTCCTCAGCGCATATCAATTTCCGCTATACGACCAACTGCGAAAATCAGAAGACGCACAACTGGCGGCTATCGCCGAAAAATCTATCCGTGAAGTCACCTACCACCTGCGATGGAGCAGCGAATGGGTGATACGGCTCGGTGATGGTACAACGGAAAGCAAAGCCAAAATGCAACAGGCCCTGGATGAACTCTGGCGTTATACCGGAGAACTGTACACACCCGCGGCCTATGAAGAAACGCTGGCCGCTTCTAATGCCGCAGCCGATCTTTCCCAACTGAAAACAGCCTTCACACAGCGTGTGGAGCAGGTGCTTTCCGAAGCAACGCTCGCTATTCCTTCAAACCAACCCTGGCAAACGGGTGGAAAAACGGGCATTCATACCGAACACCTCGGTTTCCTGCTCGCCGAAATGCAATTCCTTCAAAGGGCTTATCCCGGCAATGAATGGTGATCTATGGAGAATGCCGATAAACATATTATACTCGGATGGCTGGATGAAGTGAAGGACCCGGAAGTGCCGGTACTCTCCATCACCGACCTCGGTATTGTGCGGGCACTTGATTGGGAAAACGGAAAACTTGTTGTATCCATCACACCTACTTACAGCGGATGCCCTGCAATGGATGTGATAGCGGCCGGGGTCAAGATGCTTCTCGCTGAAAAGGGCATCGCGGCCACAGAAGTAAGGACCGTGCTCTCCCCCGCATGGACCACCGACTGGATGACGGAGAAAGGAAAGCTGGCGTTGAAAGTCTATGGTATAGCGCCACCCAATCCTGTACAACAGGTATGCACACCCGAAGCCTTCGTGCTGGAAGAGCAGGTGGCTTGCCCACGCTGCGGCGCCTCGGCTACAACCCAGGTGAGCCGCTTCGGATCCACAGCCTGCAAAGCGTTGTACCAATGCGATGTGTGCAAGGAACCGTTCGATTATTTCAAGTGTCATTAAAAAGGTGTTCATTTCTGCCTGATCCTTATTACTGCAGTTCCGGCATTTTGAAATATTCGTAAAGTATCGAATTGAACGCCTTTTTCTTTTAACAACCCAAGATTGTAAGGCGGAGAAAGTATGAGTAGATTAGTTCTGCGAATGGGCGCCAGGACTGAATCCGGTAATAAAAGAAGCTCTTTTGACGACACCACATTCATTGCCAGGTTATTTTGCGATGGGTTGGTTATCCTGTAATAATTCACCCAGGCACCATAGTGCCAGGGGGAGATGATGATACGGTCATTCGGTTTCGAATAATTCAGGGCTGGCTTTGTTTCAGATTGAATTACATCTTCAAAGGAATAGGATGTGTTGATGCTTTTGATAAATACAATACTGAGGAAAACTGCGGAAACCACGGGTATAAAACGCAATGATTTTGTAACGGACGCTTTGAAATCTATTAAAAATAGAATAGCAATGACAATGCAGGGGTATAATGGAAGGGCTGTTCTGCCGAAAAGGTAAGGGGTGTCAAATGCAAGGTTGAAGAATATGCTGAGTAAAAATACACCTGTTAAAACTAAACTGAAAAAGGCGGCAGGACCCTGATAGTTGCTAAAGAAGAAGTAAAAAATGGAAATAGCACAAACAAGAAATGTTAGTATGGCGGAGGAATATGTAAGAGCAGGAAGCGCCCCTGGAAATGAGCCGTAGAGTGACTGCTCACTAAGGCTGCCGAATATGGACTGGATGATATCATGCTTTCCCCCAAATTCTAGGTCACCAGAGTAGAGTCTGATGAAAAGAAGAGCGGCGATGGAAAATGTACCTGTTGACAAGACAAGAAGCAGCCACTTTTTGTTCCTGAAAGGATTTTCCACTTGCCATATTCTCTTTTTTATCAGGAAAAGAAGGTAAGTGATGGTGAGACAGGCAAAAAAATAGAAGCAGGAAAGATTGGATAACACGGCCAGGGTAGCGTAAAGAAATGGTTGTATCCAGGAAGATGTCTTCCAGTTGTTGTTATTTAGGAGCAGAATGATTTTGTAAAGGCATAGGAGCGTAAAAGCTGTGGCCATTCCGTATCCACGCGCGAGGGAGAAAAAGTCGAGCAGGTATGGATTGAGGAAAAGTAATATGAACGCTGCAATACTGTATAACTTGTGGCTGAAAAGTTCGCCGATTTTAATGGAGACATATCCATACAACAGTGCTGCGAGGAGCGAATGTATCCTGAACTGCCAGGGCGCATCACCCAATAACCACGTGCCGATCCTTATGCCGATTGTATTTAACCAATGCGTGTTCGCGCTGCCAGGCATGGCTTTATAATAGCTGGTTTTTACAAGAAAGAATGAATACGCCTCATCATGAATGATGTCAACATAATAAGAGCGGATACATACATAGATGAATGCGGCCAGAAATATACTCCATTTGATTATTTTCACGGAGGTGTTGGTGAACATGAACATAGTTGTTGCAAAATACTTAAAACCCAAATGCCAGATCATGGATATTCAATATCAAAAAAACGGAACTGTTGCCCGTATTGTACTCAACCGTCCCGATAAACTTAATTCCTTTAACAGGGCAATGGCTTTCGCCCTTCAGGATGCTTTAAAAGATTGCGCTGAAGACAATGCCGTCCGCGCCATCGTGATAACCGGCAACGGAAAAGCGTTCAGCGCGGGCCAGGACCTGGCCGAAGTGACCGATCCCAACGGACCCGGCATGGAAAAGATTTTAAGTGAACATTATAACCCTATTATACTCGCCATAAGGAATATGCCCAAACCTGTTGTTGCTGCTGTGAATGGCGTTGCGGCAGGCGCAGGCGCCAATATTGCGCTGGCCTGCGATATCGTGCTCGCTTCGGAAGAGGCGGCTTTCATCCAGGCGTTTTCAAAGATCGGACTGGTGCCCGACAGCGGCGGAACCTGGTTCCTGCCACGGCTGGTAGGTTGGCAACGCGCGCTGGCCCTTGCCATCACCGGAGATAAAGTGATGGCGAAGGACGCACAACAAATGGGGATGATATATAAAGCGTTGCCTGCTGAAAGCTTCCAGGCTGAAACCGATGCCCTCGTAAATAAACTTGCCGCAATGCCCACAAAAGCGGTAGCGTTCATCAAAGAAGCGCTGGAGCGATCCTGGCAAAATACACTGGAAGCACAACTGGCCGTTGAAGATGTGCTGCAACAGAAAGCCGCCGCTACAAACGACTTTAAAGAAGGCGTTGCCGCCTTCCTCGAAAAACGACAGCCCTTGTTCACCGGAAACTAAACCCGCTATGACCGCAACAGAGATCATCAATGCCATGATGGAAAAGGACGCTTTCAGCCAATGGATGCAACTCGAACGACTGGATGAAAGCGCCGGTTTCTGCAAACTGCAAATGAAAGTAACCTCTTCTATGTGCAATGGATTCGGCACCGCCCATGGCGGCACATTGTATTCCCTCGCCGATAGCTGCACTGCATTTGCCGTGAACGCGCTGGGAGAAGTGGCCGTTTCCGTAGAAACATCCATCTCTCATTTATTGCCCGCCAAACCCGGGGATGTGCTGATCTGTACTTCAAACGAAGAACGTGTAAGCGCAAGGATGGCCGTTTATACCGCCAGCATTACCAACGAGGCCAATCAAAAAGTAGCGCTTTTTAAAGGGGTGTATTTCCGCACGGGTAAAAGCTGGTAAAGCCGCAGAGATTTCGTAACTTCTGTACGTTTCCCTCAATATTTAAACTAAACCAACGCGTATGTACCAGTTATCATGCTGGGCAAGCCGTCATGTATGGCCGGCCCGCGCAATCCTTCTATTGTGCTGGCTCGTGTTGAACCTGCTGGCAGTTATTACAGGGTTGTTGATGGTTGATGCAGGGTTTCTTCTGATGAAATACTTTTCAGTCGGAGGTTGTGTGTCCTGCGGAATGGGTGTATTGCTTTACAACAAACACGGGATTCCTTTTAAGAATTCCTATTTCAAAAGAAAGTTGGCTGATGCTATGCTGGCTTTGGGGACTTTTTTGATGGTGACTGGTGAGTTTCAGAAAGAACAACCATTTCGTTACGGAGGATGGGTGCAACCAATGAATACCCAGGCTGCTGTTGTGGTGCCGGAAAATGGGCCGCTGCCCACCATGAAGAAGGCCAAACAAACACTTCGTCATCAACTGAAGGTGTTGCAGCAGTACAGGATGATGAGTCGCGGAGGAAAGATAGCGTTGATTGCATTTATACTCGCAACAGGTATTCTTGCATTCATAGGTGTTTCCGCGCTGGCCTGTGAAATAAGTTGTAACGGTTCCGAAGCGTTGGCTGTGGTGGTGTTCCTTTTGGGAACGGCAGCGATTACAATCGGCGTGATCGCTTTGCTCAGGGTGGTTAAAAGAAAGTTCCGTGAAAAAACGGTATGGCTGAGGAGGAAAAAACGGAGCACCTTTGCCATGAGGATTGATTAATTTGCACCCATGTTTTACGCATTCAAAGGATTCCGGCCGGTCGTTGATCCATCTGCGTTTGTGCATCCATCTGCTGTGGTTACGGGGAATGTAATCATCGGAAAGAACGTGTACATTGGTCCCGGCGCTGCGCTACGGGGCGATTGGGGCGCGGTGGTGGTGGAAGATGGCTGTAATGTGCAGGAGAACTGCACACTACACATGTTTCCGGGCAAGCAGGTGGTGCTGCGGGAAGGTGCGCACATTGGTCATGGTGCCGTGATCCATGGTGCGGAGGTGGGAAGGAACACTTTGGTGGGTATGAACGCGGTGGTGATGGATGATGTGGTGATAGGGGAAGAATCTATCATCGGAGCGTTGAGTTTTATCCGCGCGGGAGAACAGGTGGCGCCAAGAAGCCTGATGGCAGGAAACCCGGCAAAGCTGATCAAACAGGTGTCGGATGAAATGTTGCAATGGAAAACCCGGGGAACGGCTTTATACCAGGCCCTTCCCGATGAGATGCGTGCATCCTGGGAACCTTGTGATCCTTTGCACGAGGTGGAGCCCGGTCGCCCGTCGCAGGAAGTATTGTACCAAACCTGGAAAGAACTGAATACAAAGCAATGAACTGGATCATCTTAATTATTGCAGGCTTTTTTGAAGTAGGCTTTGCCACCTGCCTGGGAAAGGCGCGCGAAACATCGGGGAGTGCTGCCGCATGGTGGATGACAGGTTTTTTTGTTTGCCTTATCATCAGCATGTATGGCCTGTACAAGGCTACGCAAACCTTGCCCATAGGAACGGCGTATGCGGTGTGGACAGGTATCGGGGCCGTGGGCACCGTGCTGATGGGGATATTCTTTTTCAAAGAACCGGCAGACGCATGGCGGTTGTTTTTCCTGACCACCCTTATTGCCTCCATCATCGGGCTGAAAGTGGTTTCGCACTAAAGGCGCTAATAATTTAATACTTTCGCAGTTCCGGGAGGAACGAGTGTAATGGAAAAAACAAACTTTGTAGACCAGATCAGGATATTCTGCCGCTCCGGACACGGAGGTGCGGGCAGTAAACATTTTATGCGGACCAAATTCAACGCCATGGCTGGTCCCGATGGCGGAGACGGTGGCCGGGGCGGTCACGTTATCCTTCGTGGCAACAGCCAATTGTGGACCCTCCTGCACCTTCGTTATTTCAAGAATGTGATCGCGGAGAACGGTACGAATGGTAGTGGCAACAACAGTTCCGGACGCTTCGGAAAGGATGTGTATATAGATGTGCCGTTGGGTACAGTGGCGCGGGATGAAGAAACCGGAGAACAGGAAGCCGAAATTCTCGAAGATGGCCAGGAAATCATCTGGATGCCCGGTGGAAGAGGGGGCCTTGGCAATAGTAATTTTAAAACACCTACCAACCAGGCGCCTGAATATGCACAACCGGGAGAGCCGGGCATTGAAGGATGGAAGGTCCTTGAACTGAAAGTACTGGCCGATGTGGGACTGGTAGGTTTCCCCAATGCCGGGAAATCAACACTGCTCAGCACCATTACGGCGGCAAAACCTAAAATAGCCGATTACGCGTTTACCACGCTTACCCCACAACTGGGCATGGTGGAATACCGTAACGAGCGTTCTTTCTGTATCGCCGATCTTCCTGGTATCATAGAAGGAGCGGCAGAAGGAAAAGGCCTGGGACACCGCTTCCTTCGGCACATTGAGCGGAACTCGGTGCTGTTGTTCCTGATTCCCGCCGATAGTGCCGACCACCGGAAAGAATTCAACATCCTCAAAAAGGAATTGGAGGAATACAACCCGGAAATGCTCCATAAAAAGTTCATCATCGCCATCTCAAAAAGTGATATGCTGGACGATGAACTGAAAGAAGCGATAAGCAGGGAACTGCCGAAAGATATCCCGCACCTGTTCATATCATCCGTTACACAACTCGGGTTGCAGCAACTGAAAGATGTGTTGTGGGAAGCTTTGAATGAAAAGACGATGGCTGGTTAACGCTGGTCGAAATCGATTTCTACTTCCTCGCTGCGGGGATGCGCCTGGCAGGTTAATACAAACCCTGCTGCGAGTTCATCCTGTTCCAATGCGTAGTTGATGTCCATGTCCACTTCACCTTTTACCACTTTCGCACGGCAGGTACAGCATACTCCGCCTTTACAGGCGAAGGGCAGGTCGGCTCCTTTGGCCAGTGCGGCATCCAGCACCGAAATACCGTTCCAGGGAAGATCGAAGGAGAAGGCGTTGCCATCCAGTCTGATGGTGACCTTGCTTGTTTTGCCCTGATTTTCTTTCGGGGCGATGGACCTGATGCCTGAGGTTTGTCCCGGCGTGTTGAACAATTCGAAATGAATACGTTCCTGCTTTACGCCTGCTGCTTCAAGCGCTTCTTTCACAGCGAAGATCATGGTCTCGGGTCCGCAAAGGTAGATGGCGTGCATGCTCAGCGGATCGATGAGTTTATGGAAAAGTTGCCGGCATTTCTCAGCGTCTATCCTGCCATTGCCAATGGGGGTGTCCGATTGCTCCCTGCTCAGGATATGGACCACGCGGAACCTGGAAACGTATTTGTTCTTCAATGCCTCCAGTTCTTCGCGGAAGATGATGCTGCCCCGGTTCCTGTTGCCGTATACCAATGTAAAACTGCTTTGCGACTCCGTTACCAGTGTGGTTTTGATCAGCGACAATACGGGTGTGATCCCGCTTCCTGCGGCGAAAGCAAGGTAATTCTTTTTCGTACCGGGATCCAGCGGTGTAAAGAAGCGTCCGGTGGGCGGCATCACTTCCAGTACATCACCGGTTTTCAGCTTTTTGTTGGCGAAACCGGAGAAGGCGCCGTTAAAAACTTCTTTGATCGCCACCCGCAATTCGTTTTCATAAGGAGCGGCGCAGATAGAGTAGGATCTTCTGATCTCCTCCCCGTTAACCTGTGTGCGCAACGTGATGTTCTGGCCCTGTGTGAAACGGAAAGTGTCTTCCAGTGCTTCGGGTATATCGAAGGAGATGGAAACGCATTCGGGTGTTTCTCTTCGTATGTCTTTGATCGTTAGGGGATGAAAATGTACGGCCACGGTAATTATTTCTTTATTCCTTCAATGAGATACTTCACCATATTGTCTTCCATTGTTTCGGGTGGAATGGACTTTCGCGAGCGTTGCCATGATTCCAGCCCGCTGATGGCCGAGAGAATGGTGAGCACGGCCACATAAGGTTCTATGTTTTTCATTTCTCCCTGTTGTATCCCTTTTTCGATGAGTGCCGCAAGCCTTTTCCGGTAGCTGCGTCGCTGGTTGAGGAAGTTGGACAAATAGGGTTCGGGCAGGTGCCGCCACTCGTGATCGGAGATGTACACATTTTCATACTGATCCAGCATCATGCGGATATGGAAACGGATGATGGCTTCCAGCTTATGCAATGCAGGTTCCTCACTGTGTTCGATGGCATCGATATGGGTGATGAACTGGTTGGCCACCCGGAAGCAGATTTCCTGGAGCAACTCGGCTTTGGATTGAATATGGTTGTACAAACTGGCGGCTTCCACGCCTACCTGTTCCGCCAGGTCGCGCATGGAGGTGGCACTGAAACCTTTTTCGCGGAAAAGGTGAGAGGCAGTCTCAATAATGGCTTCCTTCTTCGTGCTGTTTTTGCGGCTTTTAATCTTAGACATACCTTCCAAAGATAAGTCAAAAAAGCTAACGGTCGTTAGGGTTTGCTGGCTACTTGCCTACATATTTCTCTACCGGTAAACGGTTGGCGATGGAGCGGGCGAGCGTCATCTCATCGGCGTATTCCAGTTCTCCTCCGAAAGAAATACCCCTTGCGATGGTGGTGATATTCACCGGGAAGGACTGGAGTTTTTTCTGGATATAGTAGATGGTGGTATCACCCTGAATGTTGGGGTTCAGGGCGAAAATCAGTTCCCGCGTGCCTTCCGTGCCCACTCTTTTTACGAGGGATTCAATGTTTAGCTGATCGGGACCCACGCCGTCAAGCGGTGAAATTACCCCGCCCAATACATGATAGGTGCCACTGAATTGCTGGGTGCTTTCAATAGCAATCACATCGCGGATATTTTCCACCACGCAAATGGTATCCTGTTTCCGGAGGGGATTGCTGCAGAT
Organism: uncultured Flavihumibacter sp.; assembly: GCA_946482545.1. The sequence continues at coordinate 18,975 of CAMLRX010000018.1, forward strand.
GCCGCAGGTGTCTGTATCCGAGATATTGAAACAACGTTTGCAGAACTTTATTTCCTGGCGCATCTTAACGATGGCTTCTCCGAACCGGCTGGCATGTTCGGGGTCCTGCTTCAACAGGTGCAGCACCAGGCGGAGCGCGGTTTTTTTACCGATACCGGGCAACTTACTGAACTCCGCGACGGCGTTTTCGAGCAGGGAAGATGGAAACTGCATGGCGCAAAGATAGTTACAATTCTACGGAGAGTTCGTTGTCCCAATTGGCTTTTACCGATAGTTTCTTTTCGTAGGGATGCACCCTTTCCGGTTGTTTCCGTCCTCCGAAGAAGCTGCCGGGGTCCCATTTGCCGTTGTTGTTTTCATCAATCAGTATCCGGAGTTCATATTCGCCGGGCGGGAAAAGTTCCCTGTACACCACACCTGCCGAAACCGGTATGGATGCTTTTACTTCGTTGTTGGCCACCAGTTGTAATACGAGCGGTGTGCCGCCTGCATTGTAATTGGTGAACCGGAGCCGCAGGCTGCCATAATCGCGTTTGCGTTTGGTGGTGAACGTAAGCGTATCGGTTGGCAGTGACCCGCCTAGTGAGTCGATGACCGAGCCTTCAGTAGAAAGCAGGTTGAACCCGGTTTCCGCCGGCCAGGCGTAGGTCAGCGTAAGTATGGTGTGGGAAGTATCCAGTGCATAAGTGTAGCCGCTGACCGGTTTATACGTGGAATCGGTCAGTTGAAGTTTTGTGGAATCGAAGGTGGCGATTGGCCTGGGAAAAGTAAGTGTAAGCGCTTTCAGGAGATCCATCTGATCGCCATCGAGGTTGGGTTGGAACCGCAAGGTGGAATCTTTCTTGGTGAGCTGGGGTTTGGCGCCGGGTTTGGTGGACTTCGGCTTCGCTTTTTTGTCTTCTTTTTCTTCCACATATGCGAACAATTCTATGTTCTCGTTCGCGGCGGCTGTATTGATGACCGAGTCGCTGAACGCGAACATTTGGTCGGGCTTCATGTACCTTCCCATGCCGCTCTCATCTTTCAGGGCGTACAGTTTGAACTGGTCCGGGGGCAGGTTCCTGAAGGTGAACTCTCCTTTGTTGTTCACCCGGGTATAATAACGGGGCTTCTCCTTTACAACAGCCGAATCGTCGAGGTTACGGTGCAGCATCACCATCAGTGTGGTGTCGGTTTTCCCATCTTCGGCGAGGGTGATTTTACCAGACAAGCTTAGTGAGTCGAGGTAATTGCCGGTAGAGAAAGTATAACGGAAGTTTTTAAAGGGATTGCCTTCATTCAGGTCCTTGATCCCGTTTCCGAAATCGAGGGTGTACGTGGTGTTCTCGTCCAGGGTATCCTTGATGCGTACGGTAACGGTACGGAGTTTCCGGGTTACGAACGGGGTTCCTTTCAGTGTAGGGGATACGATCAGGTTCTGCTGGATATTATCGAGCTCAATGTATTCATCAAAATCGAATACGATCCTGGTTTCTTTTCCGCCTTTCAGGTTGAGGGTGGAATCGGGTGGGGAGGCCCGGAGTAATATTGGCGGCAGGGAATCGCGCGGTCCCCCGGTAGGCGCGGCCATATTGGCGCAACTCTGCAGCCAGATTAGTATTACAGCGGTGATTATACTGAAAGAAAGCCCGTTCTTTAATTGCGTCATCTTACGGAAAAATATGTGCAAACTTAGGGAGATTTCACCCAGCGTACGGAAGCGACCGGTTAATTTCTCCCTAAAGCTTACGCTTCCCCCTCATCGGGGTTCAAAGTATGCAGGCTCACGGCCAGTTCGTTCGTTTTCACAAAATTGCACCAGTGACAGTCGGATGCGCCGCAGCCCGTGTAAAAATCATGCGCCTGTATGCGTTCCCACACGGTTTTGATCTGTTGTTTCACGGTGGTGGTATCGGCATCGGTAATCAGCACTTTTTCTTTGCGGTATTGCTTCTTTTTATCGGGTTCAATGAAATCAAATTCGGAACTGATCACTTTCCAGTCGCGGTTCTCGTAGCCATCCACCAGGATTTTATAAAAAACGGCCTGCCGCCAGTAGTCGCCGCCGTTGGGGTCTTTTTCAGAAGGGCCAGACAATTTTTTGATCCCGTTGTCCGGGTCGCCGGATTTATAGTCTACTACGTTCACATGACTGCCGTCAAATTCGAGTTTGTCCAGTTTTCCTTTCAGCGGCACCCCATCCACTACCACGTTCCGGATATTTCTTTCCACCACCACTACTTTATTCCATTTGTCAATATAATGCTGGTAGTAATTGGCGAGAATCTCCTTGCCATATTCCATTCTTCTTTCAAACTGTTCTTTGGTAAAACTCTCGCGGTGGCGGTACATGTACCAGGAGAAATCTTCCAGGAATACCTGCATGGGCGGAAACTGCTTGTTCATGTCCTGCATTTTCCTGAACAGTTGCTCTACGGCGTGGTGTACGGCGGATCCGAATTCGGTGGCTTCGTTTTTGGGGGAAGGAATGCGGATCAGACTTCTGAAATAAAATTCCAGCGGACATTTCAGGTAATTGCTCAATGCCGTAACGTTCATGGTAAAGCGTTCCAGCACCCGCGTGATGAATTCTGTTTCCAGTCTTTCTATTTCCGGCGCCGCGGGCTGCGAGAAGTTCACGATATTAAATTCCGCCATCGTTTCAGGGGAAACCACCGGTCTTTCCACCGGCAAGGGATTTTCCTGCTGAATTTCCGCGAGGAACATGGAAGGCTCCAGCTCCTTGTTATCGTCTTTGAAGCGTGCGTAGGAAATGTACAGATGTTTTTCGGCACGGGTGAGCGCCACATAAAACAGGCGCCGCAGTTCTTCCCTACTGTTCTCGTTTCCTGAAGCTCCTTCCGTAGAAGAGAAAAGGGTGTCGGGCATTTTATAACCACCGCCGGGTTTTCTTTTCTTCTCCCAGAAAGAAGCGTTGCAGCCTGCGAGGAAAACATATTCGTATTCCAGGCCTTTGGAGCCGTGGGCGGTAAGCAGGTTCACGCCTTTATCGTTGCCGCTCACCTGCACCAGGGGCAGCACGAGTCCTTCTTTCTCCATGGTGTCCAGGGTTTCCACCAGTTGGTGCAGGCGCAGGGTCGGGTTACGGCGCGTTTCTTCCTTCACGAATTCAAACATGGCCGTGAGCACCTGCATCTGCCAAACCTTATCGGGTTGTTTCAGGATGTGGGCCAGCACGCCCGCTTCGCGGATGATCTGTTCCATTAATCCCTGCAAAGTAGTATTGGGAACGGCTGCCAGCAATGCTTCGATGATGCGGGAGGCCCTTTTCAGGTTTTCGTGGATGCCGGTGCTGAACAGTTCGCGTTGCGGCTCGGTGGATTTGGTATGAAGGTATTGCCGTAAACTGCTCCTGGGGCCTGCGCCACTGCTGTTTTTATCGGCCAGTTCCGCGGTGAGGCGGGCAATATCCACGGAAGGAATATTGAACCAGTTGATGTGCAGGATTTCGAACAGGAAGCCGTCGCCGCCATAGGTGGTATCGTGCTCCGCGTCAAGGTATTTCAGCAGGCGGATCAGTTGTTGCGCCAGCGGGATGGTGAACAGGTTGAGGTTTCGTTTACTGTACACCGGTACATCGCGGGCCTGGAGGAACAGCGCCAGTTCTTCGCCGTATTTGTTTTCCTTGTAAATAACGGCGATGCGGCCTGGCGGCACCTGTTTTTCTTTCACCAGTTGCGCTATTTCCAGCGTAATGGCCGCCATTTCCTGGCGGGGCGAAAGGTATTCGCGGATCACGGGGGTATGGGTAAGTTCCATGAGTCCCGGCCGGCTGGAAAGCAGTTCCTTGCTGAGCCCGGGCAATTGTTTCACCAGCCGTTCCTCGTTGGAATCGATCAGTTTTTTAGATGCATCAAGTATGGGTTGGGTAGAACGGTAGTTCTGTGTAAGCACGAGTGTGCGGAGTTGTTGCTGGTAGGTATCGGCGAAGTTCAGCATATTCTCCACGTTTGCGCCCTGGAACCGGTATATCGACTGGTCATCGTCGCCCACCACAAAAATGTTCGGGGTATCCCAGTAGGCGATCAGTTGCTGCACCAGTTTGTTCTGGCTTCCGCTGGTGTCCTGGTATTCATCCACCAAAATATATAGAAACTGTTCCTGGTAGCGGCGCAGCAGTTGTTCGTTCTCCGAAAAAGCGCGGATCACCCAGTTGATCATATCGTCGAAATCGTAGCGGTTCCTTTGGCGCATGATTTCCTGGAAAGGTTCGAAGGCGTTCACGGCGGCCCGGAGCTTTTCGATTTTGCCTTTTTCTTCTTCAATTTTATCGGTGCGGAGATCGCCTTTTTTGAATTCCTTCGTGGCCCTTTTGGTGATGTATTCTTCCCTTTCTGGCAATGAAGCGATGTATTCATCGATCTTCTGGTTCATGCCTTCAGGCGTCCATCCTTCTTTCTTCATCACGCTGAACAGGTCGGTGAGTCCTTTCATTTCGAAATACACATTGCCGCGGTACCTTTTGAGCGGATGGTTCTTCGGGAAATCATCGATCAGTTCCTTCATCATTTCAATTCTTTCAAGGTCTGAAACTGGGTCCAGCACATGCTTTTCGAACAAAGGCAGGTTCTCCTGGATCACATCGTTGCAGAAAGCGTGGAAGGTATAGATGTTCACTTTATAAGCGTCGGGGCCAATAAACTGCAACAACCTTTTGCGCATGGCCACCACCCCGGCATCGGTATAAGTAAGGCAGAGTATGTTTTCGGGGCGCGTATCGGTATCCAGCAGGATTTTCGCGATCCGGGCGCCCAGGATCTGTGTTTTTCCCGTTCCCGGTCCGGCGATCACCATCACCGGTCCTTCGATGGTATCCACGGCTTTTTGCTGGGTAGGGTTGAGGGCGTTGTAGGCTTGCCGGTATTGCTGCCGGAGTTCATTGTTCATTTTCACCATAGCATAAAGTTGAACTTTTTCCGTCCAATCTTGTAAATCTATGTAAATATTTCACCCCTATGTCCGTTCATTGCATCAAAGCGGTTCAGACCATTCCCATTGGACTTGAAGCCACCTGGGATTTTTTTTCCCGTCCCGACAACCTTCAGGCTATAACGCCGGCGTACATGCGTTTTCAGATCACGAGCAAGCATCGTCCGGAACGGATGTATCCCGGCCAGATCATAGAATATAAAGTGCGTCCGTTGCTGGGGATACCCCTTTACTGGATGACCGAGATCACGCATGTGGTGGAAGGAAAGCTATTTGTGGATGAGCAGCGGTTCGGGCCATACAGTTTATGGCACCACCAGCACCATTTCCGCGAAGTGCCCAATGGTACGGAAATGACGGATATCGTACACTACAAACTACCGTTATGGGTATTGGGCGATCTGGCCCATGCATTGTTCGTGAAGAAACAACTGGCGGATATTTTTGAATACCGCCGTAAAAAAGTAGCGGAAATGTTTGGTACATTTCCGCCGTTGTAAGAAGTTATCCGGGTATCCGTGAGATGTATTTTTCGATCTCTTTGATCTGGTTGACGATCTCCGGAGTAGTGGGTTTTTCAGCTTTAGCCTTTCGGAAGAAGTCTTTCGCGGCGCGAAACTCTCTTTTGTTCATCATGATGGAGCACATCTGAAGGTAGGCCGCGGCTTTGTTCTCCTTATCGGGCAGTCCTTTGCGGAGGGCGCTGCGGATGTAGCTCTCGGCCTGGCGAAGGTCGTTCTTTTGCAGGGAGAGCATCCCCATTTGCAGCAGGCTGGCACCTTCGGCTTCTTTCATGGGCATACCCAGGTCCAGTCCTTTTTTCATCATTTTCTCGGCGCCGTCGAAATCCTGTTTCATCATGGCGATATTGCCTTTCAGCGTATAATAAACCGAGCGGATGGGCTTGTAAAGCAGATTGGGGAACTGCACGGAATTGAGGATTTTCTCCGCCCCGTCCATATCGCCGCTCTCCATATATTCCTGGATCAGCCGCATGGGGCCGAAGAAAAAATGGCTGAACATCAGGATCACGCCAACCAGGTACAGCGGGGACGAGGGCCAGAAACCAGCGTAAACATTGGTAACCACGGCCAGAATAATGATCAGGACGGCCAGCGGAAGACGGTAACGGATGAGCGTATTGTAAAATTTCATAAATAATCCCCTTAAAAATGGATGGCAAAGATAGGGATTTGCCTTATTTTTGCGCTCCCGCCACAAAACAATAGGATTTGTAAGGTGGAATGGCCTCGTAGTTCAATGGATAGAATAGAAGTTTCCTAAACTTTAGATACAGGTTCGATTCCTGTCGAGGCTACCAGAAATTTTAAAAACCAGTTGTAAACAATGTGCTGCAATTGGTTTTATTTTTTAGTCTACGTTATTACGTACGGTTTTAATGGTCAAATCTGAGAGTCGTTACCTTTCCTCACATCGATTGATATGGTTGCTTACTGCCGCGGTCTGAATCCGTTCAGTTTATATAGTAGCCCATTTGAACTCGATATCGAACAATTGTGGATACTGTACTCCTGATCTTCGACCCATAGCTTCCCCCTTTCAAAGTTTCCTTTGGATTTCGGTATAATGATGCCCCAGATTTTGAATTTAGAAATAAAATAATTGATTATATATAACATTTAAAACCACTTTAGTATTGGCATTGTTTGTATTGCCAAATTTCTTTATCCATACTTTCTGGAATTAAAGTTTCATCGTCTAATACATCATTTCCCACAAGCGACATTGATCTTTGAATTAAAAGCATTACGCTCCATTTTTCTTTAAGTTCAGTAGGGCATGCCTTTTCAATTATCGATCCATTTAGTCGCATTCTCATGATATCAATGCAGGTTTTAAATCCAACAATTAACCTTCTTATTTTTCGATTCTTTTGAAGGAATATGTTCGGTATTAATTCAGACACTAGTCTGTCGGCCCTGTCGAGTTGGTCAATTAAGAAAGATTGATATTCTGGTGTAAGAAGAACGGAATCGGTAGGGTAATTTCTATAAACAATGTCGGAGAATATTAAACTCAATCTTGAAAACATACTTCTAAAATCCCTTTCCGCTTCTGTATATCGAATGAGAGAATCAATCCTGTTATTCGCCATAACGAGTTTTTGAAGTAACAATTGTTCTTTCAAAACACTTGTCGAAATCTCTTCAAATGCTAATTGTTTTTTTTGGTTCTCAATCGCCGTGTCGTGCCTGTGAATAATCTTCGATAGATTTGATATAGTAGAGTCAGTTTTTACATTTAATTCTTTTTGTGTTTTGTTCAATGATTCTTGGCTCGATGCAATGCCGGTAAGGGTTTCAATAATTGCAGATTGCGATTTGTCCTTTTCGGTAAGCCACAATGTAACGAAAGCTAAAACAGTAGCTGCTAAGGCAAAAATGAAGTTGGTACGGTTTGAATAGTTCTTCAACTTATCTTCCGCCAGTGCGCCTGTTGACACAAGTGCCAGCCCTATAATAAGTATCCCGATTAGTATATAAGGTGTGAGTGCTGAAACCGCCATTTTATCCAATCAGTTTTAAATTTTCTCAATGCCCCAATCCTAACTTAACACGTTCCGATAGCGGGACGGCTTAATGACATACTGGAGTTTGGATACGTAAACAGTCTTGTCGAGATTGAATTTATTTTCAAAAAAGAAATCGTGTTTACTGCCTTACCCTACTAACATTAAACCGCTGTTAGCAGCCGCACGATTTCAATACTTATGAGTCATTAAATCTATCAAATTTCATTGTCATTTTATTGTATAACTCACATTGCGTCCGCTTCCTTGTTTTTCAATCAGTCCTTTTTTGAGCAACTCTGATAAAATTCGCTTCACGGTTGGTGAGGGTATCGCCAACTTTTCTGAAATTTCTCCCGACTGAATGTTAGGGCGGATTTGAATAATAGTATAAATCGATTTTTCTTTGGGTGAAAGCCGTGTTTCCAAACCGCTTTTTTGCAATTTTCTCAACAGTTGCGATTGAATATTTGACAAGCAATTCAAAAAGAACTCTATCCAAACGGTTATATCTTCGTTTGGGCGTTGTGCCTGACAACTTCTAAGTGCCTGGTAATACTCATTTTTTCGGGTTTCTATTTCGTGCTCAAAACTTACATATTGTATCCATTTATACCCGTTTTTGAGAAGTAAAAGCGTTGAAATCAAACGGCTTATCCTACCGTTTCCGTCTTGGAATGGGTGAACGCTTAAAAAATCATAGACAAAAGATGCTATTTTGATTAAGGTGTGTACCTCAGTTTCTGAGTTATACCAATCCAGTAGGGCCCTTATAGCATCTTCTGTGGCAAATCCCGCTGCGGTTGTTTGAAAAACGATTTGTTGTGTACCGTCTGGAAAAGAGGCTTCAACTGCGTTACTATGAACCTTATAATTGCCTTTATGCCATTCGTCCTTGGTGCTGTATTTCAGCAAACTGTTGTGTAAACTTTTGATATGATTTTCTGTAACGCTGATGTTTTCAAATGATTCAGAAATCAAGTCTAGCACTTCAAAATATCCTACTACTTCCTGCGAATCTCGGTCAGTAAGCTTGGTGATGTCAATTTTCTGAATCAATACATCAACTTCTTCGTCACTCATTTTGTTGCCTTCTATACGGTTTGAAGCTCCTACGCTTCTCACAGTAGCGATGCTTTTTAACTCTTTAAGGCTTTGTCCTTCTTTACGTTCAATAGATGTCCAGTTTGCATCAAAACGGTCTATTTCGCTTATTAGCTTAATCAGCTTCCAATCAACATTCAATTTGAAATTATATACGAGATTGTTCATTTTGATACGATTTGATACGTAAAGATATGGTTATGATCTAAACAGTGGTATAAATTGATACGAATTGATCCGTTTTTGATTGATTATGATACGAAAACGCAATTGTTTTCAGACTTTAAAACCGGGGAAGTGCTCCCATTACCTCAATCACTCCTTCCAACCCCTCTTCTCCCGACCCCCTGAGCAAGATTTTTCCCTCACTATCAATTAATACAAAAGTTGGAAACTCAGTAACACGCAATATCCTGGTAAGCCCGTACGGCATTTGGTCTTTTCCTTCCACCAAATGATCCCACACCATTTTATTGGCATCTGCATACGCCTTAACTTTCTTCACATCATCATCAAAAGCAATACTCACGATCGCTACCTTATCCTTGTATTGCGCCGCGAACATCCGGAGTTTTGGCGTCAGTTCAAGACAAGGCCCGCACCAGGTTCCCCAGAAGTCCAGGAGTATATACTTTTTAGGAATTGGGATATTCATCTTTTTCCCGGCAATAGTGGTGGCGCTGAATGGTGCGATCCAAAATCCGGCTGTAGTGCCTCTTGGTTTATCGGTTTCGGCCAGTTTTGTAAGAACAAGTTTTCTAAATGATTTGTCGATAGAAGAAAGAATGTAAGTGTGGTTATTAAGTTGAATAAATTCACCCATCTTTTTAGCGCTGTTCCTGAAGAATTTTTAATGGCAACAAGAATATCTTCTTCAGTTGTAAAGCTGATGTCAGGCCTTCGGTTTGCAATAAATAACTGTATGCCTGATAAATTCATGCCTTCAAAATGTTCATACCCTTTCACCATCAGGTAAAGCGATTGTTCTTCTTCGGAATGGTACGTGAAAGCGGTTTTATAAGGGTAGGGCTGTAGGGTAATTCTGATATCCGTTCCGGGAATAGTTACTTGAATGTAGGGCAATGCAGCAATCTGATTTTTTGAAGAAGGATAATGCAGAATGCGGTCATCTGTGAAGTCCTGGTTGAAATTTGTATCCGCTATTACAACAATGCTATCGTTTATTGTGCCGATAAAGAAATTCAAATGAATGTTTTGTATGGAATCATCCGTTCCCGCATATCGGAGTTTATGGTATTTGACGAGGTGAGCCGCTGTTTTAACAGGGGGAAGCGTGTACTTTTGATCACTTATGAAAGTGGGCATTATGCCTGTTTTGAAAGGTCCTTCGCCTGTCTTTCTTGCCAAATCGACCTGCAACGTTTGACGCTGTGCAAAACTTCCCTTGGAAAAAAGTATGATCAGAATAGTTGTTAAACAGTGTCTCAACATGGCGTTTATGCATTTGGGATTTTCTGAAAGGAGAAAAAACACTTCCGCAAATCAATGATTATTGAAATCATAACTCCTTTAATCTGCTTTCGATCTCCTCGAACTCAAGATCGTGCTCAATAATTTTTCCGGTAGCCGTTTCCACTACTATATATCTTGGAATAGTTGTAATACTGAGTTCTTTAAGGCCAATGTTCCGGGATACTTCCGTAAGCCATACATCGGGATAGCCGCTTTTCCTGCGTTTTCTATAATTGATCCAGTCGGCTTTTTTGTAATCCGTAGCAATTCCGGCAATTCCGGTTTGTGCATCCTTGTATTTCGCGGCAAGCTTTTCCAGCCCCGGTTGTTGCTGAATGCAGGGACCGCACCATGTTGCCCAGAACTCCAGCACCAGGTATTTCTTTTCAGGATATAGTTCCGATAAGGTGCGTTTTTTTCCGTTCAGGTCTTCGAAGCTTAAAACAGGTAAGTATTCAGGACGGCGGGGGATCGAATTGCCGACCTCTTCTTCAAATGTAGCCAGGTAACGGAGGTAGGATGGCCGCCTTTGTAATTCAGGTGCAATAGACTTAAAAGCAGTATCTATATATGCCCTGTACTTATAAGTGAACCCTGGAACCGGTAACCTGGCTAACCCTCGGAGATGCTCCAGTGCCAGGAGTGATGTGCTGTGTTCCCGGATAAGTCTCGCGGTTGTAATAATTCGCCAATCGTTGATTTCATTCATTTTCTGGCTGGTGATTTCCGTCTGGTCATCTTCTCTGAAACGCCGCTCATATTCTTTTTCTATTTCTGTAAACGCCCGCTGTTCCCTGTTAAAGCGCCCGCCATTAATAATTAACTCATGTTTTTTTTCATTGAAATTTAAGTCCAGGGATGTGGTGTCGATAATGAATTTAGAAGTCCTGATTTCGCGTTGCTGTACTTTCTTTCTGTAAATATTCAGACTCATATCACTCTCCTTAGAAAGAAAAATAAAAGCATGGAGTACCGTATCTGTCAGGTCAAGCTTCACCGGTATCTCAAAATTGAAAGCGCCGTTTTTTAGCGCCGATTTGTAAAAAGCAGTATTCCCAGGTCCGTTACCTGTTAGAATATAGGCGAATTTATGCGTTGTTTGATCAAGCACTTCGCCTGTGATTACTACCTTTTTCACCTGAGCAAATACAAACAAAGGAAGAAGGATAAAAATAAGTATTACTAACCTGAGAAGTTTCATTCAGTTGTTTTTTAACGGTACAATCAATTCAATAAAAAAAGTATGGAAAGGAACAACTAAGTTCGTAAAACAATACCTGTTGCCAATTAATCTTTAACAACCAGCCTGAAGTATTCCCCAGCGCATATTTGTAAACATACTTCCTCACAGAGAAAGCCTTGGATTCCGCTAAAAAAAACAACCTAACACAAACTATATCTCACAAAAAAAGCCGCCTCACTTAAGAGACGGCCCTTGTTTCCTCATGCCCGCCCAATAATTCCTCATCCTATCCCTGAATAAAAGCCAGAATATCTTTATTAATCGTATCCGCTTCTGTAGTGGGCATGCCATGCGGAAAACCAGGGTAAATAATCAGTTTTCCGTTCTTCAGCAGTTCATTCGCTTTTACCGCGGTGGTGGCGTAGGGCACGATCTGATCGTCGTCGCCGTGCAACACCAGTACAGGTACATCCACAGTTTTCAGGTCTTCGGTAAAATCGGTTTCTGAAAACACCTTGATGCAGTCGTAATGGGCTTTGATGCCGCCCATCATGCCCTGGCGCCACCAGTTGTCCTGAATGCCTTTTTTGATGTTCGCGCCTTCCCTGTTGTAGCCGTAAAAAGGGAAAGTGATGTCGTGGTAGAATTGTTGCCTGTTGGTGAGCGTATTGTGGCGGATATCATCGAAAACGGCCAGGGGTACACCATCGGGATTGTTCTCATCCTTAATCATATACGGGGTGATGGCGCTGATGAGTACCACTTTCGACACACGGTCGCGACCGTATTTCGCGGCGTAACGGATGGCTTCGCCTCCACCAGTAGAGTGACCGATGTGGATGGTGTCTTTCAGGTCAAGAAAAGCTGTTAGTTCGGCTACATCTGCGGCGTAGGTATCCATATCGTTGCCTGTAGCGGTTTGCGTGGACCTTCCGTGCCCGCGCCTGTCGTGGGCGATTACCCTGAAGCCTTTGTCGAGGAAGAACATGATTTGCGCGTCCCAGTCATCGGAAGATAAGGGCCATCCGTGGTGGAAAAATATCGGTTGCCCCGTGCCGAAGTCTTTAAAATAAATTTCTGTGCCGTCTTTTACTGTGAACTTGTTCATTGCTTTCTACTTTAAGTTGTATAATATTTAAACGGAATGGTGGATCATCAACTGAAAAAACCGTTCCCGTTGCTGTGTGGGATTGATTTTTCCGTTTGACGAAGCAAAGTTCTTCCAAATAGCGGCTCCTGTAAATGGACATATATCCCTTTGAGTTGTACTTTTTTCTCCTTTATGCGAGGCGGGCAATACACAAACTGAATCCTTACCTTATACCCGGTTTTTTGAAAGGGTTGTAATTAACTGGTAATACTTTTTTTATATGAAATTGAATAATGCCTACTGTCGGAGCGATTTTCTGACTAGTTTTAATCATATTACCAACCTGTAATAATAACCATCATTATGCAGGAGGGGCAATATAGAATAACCGGGAATAAAACATGCAAAATCAATGCAAGACATACTATTTGACTTTATCTCAAAATACATTTCGCTAACAGAAGAGGAGAAGAACGCAATACTTTCATTAGACTTATTCCGATCGGTGAAGAAAGGGACGATTCTGCTCAAAGAAGGACAAAAATCCAACAGCAGTTACTTTGTGCTGAAAGGCTGCATCAGAACCTATTATGTTTTAGATAGTGAAGAAAAAACCACAGCTTTCTACACAGAAATGGAAGCGCTTACTCCTCCTTGTGTAATAAACAAAACGCCGTCCGAATATTACATAAGTTGTATTGAAGACACCATCCTTACAGTTTCAAATACCGATATGGAAGCAGAAGTGAACAGTAAGTTTCCCAAGTTTGAAATAATGTGCAGATTGCTGTCGGAAGAATTGCTGGCCAAAGTGAAAATCAATTTTGACGAGTTTAAGACATCATCTCCTGAACAACGATACCTGAACCTTATACAAAAACGACCTGACCTGATCCAGCGTGTTCCACAACACCAACTAGCAAGTTATCTTGGCATCACACCACAATCATTAAGCCGGCTGAGGGCAAGGATTTCGGAAAAAAGCAAGGGATAGTTTCATTTCTTAGCTAAAGTGAACGGATTCCTTTAACCTCCCCATCTACTTTTGCAGCAACATAAAAATGAAAACATGTTATGCAAAAAAGAATAGTATGGATCGGGCTTGTCCTGTGCTTGGGCGGAAGCTTCCAGGCAAATGCGCAAAATGAAAAACAAGACAGTACTTTCAAAAGGTGGTTCGTAGGAAGTTCACTCTTTCTGTTAGGGAATTTTGATAAAGTAAATAACCCTGAATATGTGCAGTTAAATGTTGGTTACAGGCTCACTCCGAAAGATGTTGTATCCTTCGAATTTAAAAGGTCCATTTATGCCTGGCCGTTAGGGATTCCGTTTGGCCCTTCATTTGACGCACCCGGACTCAACTATCCCGGGCACGCACGCATACTTGCACCAACATTAGCCTACCAGCGTTTCTGGTGGAAAGGAGTCTATACCTCTGTTTATGCGCTGAATGCATTTGAAAAGTATTTGGATGAGCATAAAAAAAAGATTGGAAACGGATATACCTTATACCTGAACTTCCATTTGGGCTACCAGTTTAAGTTTTTTAAGAACCGCTTCTTTTTTGAGCCGGCTATCGGATGCAGTTACTGGCCTGTAAGAACCAATGTTCCCGCATCTTTTAAACTGGCAGAAAAAAAATGGCCTGACTACTTTATTCAACCCGGCCTTCATTTCGGGTTTAACTTTTAGCAGCCAAAAGACCAGCATAAAGCGCAACTGTGATGAAATAAAGTAAAGGCTAATGCCATTTCTTAACTTAAGTGAACGTATTTAAGGAAAGCGCCAATCTACTTTTACAGCATTCTTTACCAATTTAAAAAGAAATGCGAAAAAAAATTTTATGGATTGCGACTGCCTTCATGCTGGCAAGCAGTTTACAGGTGAATGCTCAATACAAAAAACAAGACAGTACTTACAAAAAATGGTTCGTTGGTAGTTCCCTGTTTGTTTTGCTGGGTAATATGGATACTAAAAATCCGCCGAACTTCGCCCAACTCAATTTAGGCTATCGGATCACGGAAAAAGATGTTATCACAGTAGAACCCAAAACCTGGAAATACGCCTGGCCGAATGGAATTCACCCTTTTTTAAATAAATCATATGGAAAACCAGAGGAGAAATTCCCGGGATATGTGCGTGAGTTTGGCGTATCGCTGGCTTACCAGCGCTTTTTTGGGGAAAGGGTATATGCCGAACTTAATGTAATGCCAACGCTGCAAAAATTCTTGGATGACAACGGCAGGAAAGTTGACAATGGTTTTCAGCTTTTCAATACTTACCGGGTGGGTTATCATGTCAAACTTTTTAAAGACAGGTTTTTTATTCAGCCATCAATAGCGATCACCCACCGCGCTTATCATACAAAAATGCCTGAAGGGTTTAAACAATTTGATGACAGGTGGCCGAAATTTGTTTTCGGAGAACCGGGACTTCATTTTGGGTACAATTTTTAAGGGTAATTGAATAGTGCAGATAAGCTATTGATTAAACTCTTCGATGTTCATATTAACCATATTCAATGAAATATTTTTTCTTGCTCCTCATATTCGCTTCCGGATCAGTATGCTTTGCACAAACTGTATTGACTCCCGCGGCAAATACTTTTGAAAAGAAATGGATAAAGAAGGGAACGATAGAAATGGCATGTTATGCAAAATCAGGAACCCAATGGGCCCCTATCGGCTCTTTTGATATCACTGTTCGTGAAATCGATAACAGGCTATTGGTCAGTACTTTGCTGAAATTAAACAATTCAGATAGCAAATGGGTGGATACAAGCATATCGGAACTCGGCTCCTTAAAGCCTGTTTACCGTTCCTCGTTTACTCCAGACAGAAACATGGTGCTGCATTTTGGTAAAGAAGTAAGTGGCTATTATTTGGATAAATCCGCCAATAAAAAAACTGCGGTTAAAGAATTGGCGAGCAATAATTTTTTTGAAAGCTATACCTATCCTTACCTGTTGGCGGCGTTACCGCTTTCCGCAGGGTTTAAAACCAGTATGTCCGTATATGATTATAAACCCGGAATTCTTGTCAATACTAAAAAAGTAGTGGTGGAAGAAGTGAAGAGTAATGTATATAAAAGTGATGTAACCGGAGAACACAAGGTGTGGCAGGTAAATGTATGGGAAGAGGCTACGGAAGATAAGTATGTCTATTACATTGACAAAGAAAACCGAAGGCTTTGGAAAATAGAAGTGTTTTCAAAAGGGCAGCATATTTTAATGCTCGACAAAGAGAACGATTACAACCCATTTACCACCAGATTTGATAAGGAAAAAACACTGGCGATGATAAAGTCGGGTCATTCCGTTATCGCCGGTGAAGCTTTTGCGAGGGATAATGAAAATGAAGGGCTGCTCGGCGGAAAAGCAATACTGAACATCAATAAAAAGCAATATGCCCAAAAGGGAACTTCCATTATTTTAATTCCCTATACCGACTATTTTAAGGAGTGGGTAAAGCTGAATGAATCGTCAAGAAAAAAAGGGAAGTCAATCCCATTGTCTAAAGAAGCCGCGAGCTGTATCAAGGTAACTACGGTTTATGATGATAAAGGAAGTTTTGAATTTGTAAACCTGTTGCCGGGTGAATACCTGCTTTATACGGAGTTCGGATATGTGCATACAAGTGTACGCACTGAAATAGTTGGTTATACCGACACCTATATTAACGGGATGTTCCAGGGTTCATCGGCTAACACTGAAGTAAAAAGGTATGGCTCCAATGCAGTAGCGGGAATCAAAAAAGTGGTAGAAATTAAAGCAGATGGTGAAAAGGTTTCGGTGAAACTGAAAAAGACGCTGTAACAGGAAGAAACTACCAACTGACATATGTTGTTCGGTACAAGCAAAGGCTGAACCGGATAGAAGGATTTTTTACAACCTGTTCAGCACAATGCTTCCCCTGTAAAAAGCATTTGCACTCTGAAAACTTGTCTTCAGGTTCAGTACGATATCGTCATCCAAAGGATTCCCGGTATAATGAAGGTTGCGTATCCTGGAAAGGTAATACGTGATGATGCCTTTCAACTGCTCATCTATTTTCCCGATGATCTCGATGTTCCCGATGCTTCGGTTGGGCATGATTGTGAACCTGATCTTCGCGTCATAACGGGGAATATTCTTTGGTGTGGCGTAGAGTTGGAGGAGTTCATAAGAAAAACCAGAAAAGCTTCTTCCCGGCGGACGGTGCCTGTAATAACGGAGTTCTTCCTTCTTTGTCATTGCATTGCCGAGCACACGGATGAGCAGGGCAAAATTCTGATCGGGACTGGCGGGCGCTTCTTCTATCACCGGGGGGCGACCGGATACAAGGAAGGAGCGCAACTGGTAACGGCCATCCCGGGTGCGGGCGAAAATAAAGTCTGAATGAAGCCGTTCCAGCGCCTCAAATTTTTCAGGATAAAGCGTGAAATATTTGAAAGGCCTGTTCAGCACTTTTCTTTCCCGTACATTGTCTTCCGGGTTGCCCAGGGCCCGCATGAATTTATCGTGCACATAATTTTCTGAGACGACCGTTTTACGGAGTTGCGTGCTTCTTTGCGGCGACCAGATATCAAGCAGCGCGGTGTATTTCCAGGTTCCTTCTTTCAGGCCGTTCCGCACTTCACCTTCCCAGGCAAAATCGGTTGGGTAAATAATATCGTCATAATCGCTGGTGCGGATCCTGAATTTTCCGTTGCCGTTTTCGAGCAGTACTTTTCCTCTTTTGTTGCGGAGGAAGAGGGGGGTGAATGTTCTTTCATCGGCGCAGTTGAATGCTGCGCGTAAGGTGCCGTCTTCGCTGAAGTACGACCACTTTCCTGTCATGGTGCCGTTGTTGAACCAGCCATGTGTTCTCACTTTTCCGTTGGGGTAGAAGAAGGTGATCTCTCCGTGAAGGTCGCCAACCGGGCTATAGGTGGCTTTCATTTCCGGTTGCCCGTTTATATAAAAATCCTGTGCGGGGCCGATATAGCGGGCGAGACTATCGATGCGCATGGTGCCAATCCGGTAATAAGTGGCTGCGGGACGTTCACAAATGCTCCAGCGCGCGTCGTAAAAGAGCGTATCAGTAATATCCTGCCCGGTCACATGAAGTGATGTAAAGAACAGACAGGTAAGGTAGAGCAGAACAGCGCGCATACAGCAGGTTGTTTGCTAATTTAAACAGAAAATCGCCATTATAGTTTTTCTGTGCAGGGAATTTCCACAATGATTTCACAACCTTTGCCCGGAGCGGAATTAATGTTGATGGTGCCGCCGAACGAAATGGCCCTTTTCCGCATATTGCTCAACCCTATACCGGATTTTACCGCGGCAGGGTGAAAACCTTTACCATTGTCCACTGTACGCATCTGCACCATGTCATCTCTCAGCAATACGGATACTGTTATCTTACTTGCTCCGGCATATTTAAGGATGTTTTTCAGTTGTTCCTGGAGAATGCGGTACAGGTTCACCTGGATGTCTTCGGAGGTCCTGCTGTTGATGCATTCGTCAAATTCGAGCTGTGTTTCCAGTGTGCCTGTGGGGTTTACGTTTTGGAGCAGGTCTTCGAAAAGTTGCTTCAGCGTGCTGTCGTCCAGGATGGCCGGGGCCATTTTGTGTGACAGCTTACGGATTTCATCGATGGCCAGGCGGATATGTTCTTTGGTGGCCCGGAGGAAGTTTTCGCCATGTATGGGGTCACGTGCCATATCGATGGTGAGCAATGCGGTGACCAGGATCTGGTTGATGTGGTCGTGCAATTCCTGTCCGATAGAGCGGCGCTCTTTTTCAATTGCCTCAATCACGGCGCGGATCATTTTGAGGTCTTCCTGCTCAGCAGTATCGCTTGAATGCGTTGCCAGATCGTTGAAGGCATTGGCTTGAAGCGTAAAAGATGGGTACGGATTGGTTTGGTTTTCATGGGATGATGGAACGGCTTCAGCAGCGCAATAGGGGTAAACAGGACTTTCGTCTCCGAAAGAGGGTATATGTTGGTTTTTCAGTATTGTTTCAGGTCCGCCTTTACTTTTGATGAACAGGAGGAACGTAATTACTACCAGTAACAGCGTCATCACCAGTGCTGCATAGTGCATGGCATCCTGGTTCCGCAGCACGTACTGAACGGATCGGGTGAAATATGCCCCGTAGAGGATCGCGAAAAAGCTGATGGTGAACCATACGATGGCTTTTTTACAATCCCAGCTCCTGGTATTTTTTAGTGGCCTGCGCATGATGATGGTTGGTTTTTATTGAGGCGATTCCGACAATTGTTTGGCCATGATCTCCCTGATCAGGTTCGGCAATACTTCGAAATCGCGGTATTTATCAATGAAATGGGTGACGCCCAGAAAACTGCATTTTTCCTTCACATATTCGGGCAGGCTGATGAACAACACCATGGTCTTGACTTTCAGGGAAGATTGGTGTACTTCCTGGAGGAAACCAATTGCCGCGTTCGCGTCCATGCCCATCCCCAGCAAAATGATCCGTGGTGGCTGAAGGTGAAAAATTTCCAGGCCTTCCTGGTAGGAAAGAGCGCTGCTCACCCTGAAGGGAGCGCCGGTTTCCAGCAGGATCTCTTCCAGTCGCTGAACGATCTCTTTTGAACTATCTATGATCAGTACCTTCATCCGTTTAAATTCTGGTGCAAAGAACCGACGAAATAAACGGGCAGGAAATAGAGGGAGGAGCCTTATTGGGTTAGAAAAGTATGGAGAAAGGGGGTAGTAGATGTACTACAAATACTCACACATCCGAAATCAAATGATGCGTTATCGCATACCTCGTTAATTCCGCGTTCGTTGAAAGACTAAGTTTCTCCATCACCCTGCTCCGGTGTGTACTCACTGTGGTAGGCGCCAGGGATAACGTTTCGGCGATCTGGCTGGTGGTTTTACCGGAAGCCAGCATTTTAAAAATTTCGAATTCGCGGTTGGAGAGCAGTTCGTGCGGTTTTTTTTCAGAAGCGGGCGTTTCTAATAGTTTTTCGGCAATCTCAGGTGTGATGTACTTTCTGCCGAGTTTAATGCGTTGCACTGCAGTGATCAGTTCTTCGGGCGCGGCATTCTTGTTCATATAGCCGGCGGCACCAGCTTTTAATACGCGCACTGCGTACAAATCTTCCGGAAAAATGCTGAGGATCAGCACCGGCAAATCTGGTTTTATCAACTTGATTTGTTCCAAAGCCTCCAGACCTGTTTTGCCCGGCATGTCCAGGTCAGAGATCACCAGGTCCCAGTCTTCTTTCATTACTTCTTTGATGAGGGCGTTGCCGTCGGCCACTTCCCTGATTTCGGCAGAAGGATATTCATCCTGCAGCAGTTGGATCAGTCCGAGTCGGATGAAGCTGTGGTCGTCGGCCAGAAGTATTTTTTGCATCTGAAGGGGTTAAAGGGGAACCTGAATATGGATATGTGTACCTGAACCTGGTGTGGAACGTAGGGCTAAACTTCCGTTTAGTGAAATGATTCTTTCTTTCATCCCCATGATACCAAACGACTGGTTGGGCTGAATGGCATCGGGATCAAACCCTTTCCCATTATCGGAGATGGTGAGTACAATGGTGTTGCCGTTCCGTTGAAAAGAAGTGTTCACTTCAGTAGCAGCGGCGTACCGCATAATGTTGGTGAGCGCTTCCTGGTACACCCGGAATAGGGAGGTAGAAATATTTTCCGGCAGTTCAAGGTGTGTCTCTTTACAATCCACCTGCACGGGTATCCCGGTGTTCGCGGTGAACTGGATGCCCAGCCATTCCATGGCCTCCAGCAGGTCGCGGTTATCGAGTATGCCGGGCCGCAGTTCACTCAGTATCCGGCGGATGGAGCGGTTGCTGGTATCGAGCAGTTCAATCATGTTGCGGATCTTTCTTTTGATATCGGTGTTTTCGGGCGGTGTTTTTTTGTCGATCCAGGCGATATCCATTTTAATGGCGGTCAGTTGCTGGCCCAATTCATCGTGTATTTCCCGGCCTATTCTTTTGCGTTCTTCTTCGCGGATGCCTTGGAGGTGGGCCGTGAGTTGACGGAGGCGCGCGGTGGTTTCCCGCACCTGTTCCTGCGCTTTTACTTTTTCGGAGAAATCAATCCCCACACCCATCAGACAGGTTTTTCCTTCATATTTCACGGTCTTACCGGTGAAGTAATAAGGAATTTTCGCACCCGATTTTAACATGAATTCAGCCTGTACACTTTCTTCTCCTTTCTCAAAAGTACCCGCAATTTTTTCGGCCAGCAATGCTTTCTGGTCTTCATCAAAAAGATCCAGCGGATGAATAAGTTTCATCTCTTCGGAAGAATAACCCGTTACCAACTCGAAGTTCCGGTTCCAGCGCAGGAATTTTCCATTGGTATCATAGAGGTAAAAAACACCGGGTAAACTGTTGATGACGGAGTCGGAAAGTTGCCGTTCTTTCACCATCTCGTCCCGTGTTTTCACCACTGCTTCTTCGGCCTTTCTACGCTCGGTAATATCGGTGATGGTACCAACGTAGCCGATGGTTTTATTATTTGCTCCTTTTTCGGGGATGGCTTGTCCCAGCACCCAGGCTATGGAGCCATCGGGACGGAGGAAGCGGTATTCAGATACGGAGAAAATCGAAGTTTTGGCAGCCGCGTGCCACTCTTTTTTTAGTTGTTCCCTGTCGTCAGGATGTACCGCCGTGAGCCATCCGCCGCCCAGCGCTTTTTCACGGGGAAGACCTGAAATCTCCGACCAGCGCGGGTTCACATACGTGGTTTGTCCATCCGGATCGGTATGGAAAATGCCCACGGGCGCTACTTCAGTAAGGGTCTGGTATCTTTTTTCACTTTCTGCCAGGTGGCGTTCCGCTTCGCGGCGTTGCCGGTCCTTCTCCAATTGTTCCAGCGCGAAGGAAATATCGCCGGTGCTTTCTTCAAGCAACGCGATCTCTTCGGCATCGAAGAAGTCTTTGGTATCGGCGTAAGCTACAAAGGAACCGGTCACTTCCCCGAACTTGCGGATCGGCACACTGATGGACGACCTGAAATGCTGTTCCAAAGCACCGTCCCGCCAGGGCGCCATTTCAGGCGCTGTTTCAATATCGTTGCAATAAACAGTTTCGTTGGTGCGGAGCGCCCTTCCGGTAGGACCATTCCCCGATGGGGCCTCTTCCTGTAAAGTAATGTTGATGCGGTTCAGGAACTTGCCGCCCTCACCTTCATGTACAACCGGAATCACGCGCTTACGCGCGGCATCCACCTTGCCGATCCATGCCAGACGGAACTTTCCGATCTCCACCGCAATGCGGCAGGCTTCCCGGAAAAGCGTATCCTCATCTTTCACCTTCACGATCATCTGGTTGATCTGGCTGATGAACCGGTAAAGGCGGTTCAGTTTATTGATCTTTTGTTCCGCCGCTCTCTGCCGGGTAGTATCACGCAGGTTCAGTACAAGTCCCTTTATATCCGCATCATCAAGTTTATTGGTAATGGTACCTTCCAGCCAGATGTAATGACCCTGTGCATGTTGAAACCTGAAAGCGGATGGAATGGGGATATTGGGTTGCTGAAGCGCGGTCGCAATACATTGCTTCGCATGCTCCTGGTCATCCGGGTGCAGCAGGTGCACGGGCAATTGCTGAAAAGTTGCCGTATCCCATCCCGATATCCTGTTGGTGGAACTGCTTCTGAAAATGTAATTCAGGTTGGCGTCGATGAGCGCAATGATGCCTTCGTTGTGTTCAATAAGTGCCCGGAAACGCTTTTCATTGGTTTCGGTCTCATGAAAGGATGAAGGGGATACATTGCGCATGGGAGGTAATTATCCTGTTGGGAAACAATGTATTAAAGATAAGGCAAATGCGTAAGAAACGAACTGCTTATAAAAGGCTGGTACCTTTTGCGGCGTATGGCTGAAGTGATGTGTGGTTGGGCTCAAGTTCTGTAATCAGGTAATTGATTTCGTTCATCGCCGCGAACTGTATGGGCATGGAAGAATTCAGTTTCTCCGAAATGGCCAGCACGATGGTGGCTGTGGCGGCTTTGATCATCGCTTTTTTCACCTGTACGGTTTCCCAGTCGGAATCGGTCAGGCCATTCTGTGGATCGATGGCGTTGGTGCCGATGATGCAGAGGTCGGCTTTGATGCGGGCGAGTTGTTCGAATACTTCTCCGCTCACGGTCATCTGGCTGTAAGCAGATATTTGTCCGCCGATCATGATGGTGCGGATGTTGGGTTTGTCGAGCAGTTCCATGGCCGTGAGTACGTTCACGGTAATGAAAGTGCCGCGGAAGCCGGTTGGAATTTGTTTGATCACTTCGCGGATCGTGGTGCCGCCGCCAATCAACACAGTCATGTCTTCTTTCAGGAGGGAAACTGTTTTGGCTGCGATGCGCAGTTTGTTGTCGCGGGCATAAGTTTGTGACGTATCGCCTGCATGGTAGGCCGCAGCCATGGCGCCCCCTTTTATTTTAATGAGTGCTCCTTCCGCCGCAAGTTCGTTCACGTCGCGCCGGACGGTGTCTTCTGAAACTTCCACCAGACGGGCCAGTTCAGCGTACATCAGCCGCGTATGGATGTTCACCTGTTTCCTGATGAGTTCCTTTCTTTCCCTTCTGGGAAGCGCGGTTGAATCTGTTGCAGTGGGCATATAATCCTAAAATTGCAATTTTTGCGAATGTAACACAAAATTCAGGAAGGAAAGTTGGCTTATAACCAATTAGATTCAATAAAATTTGCAGTTATGCTTGTTTTTTGCAAAAAATTTGCAGAATTGAAGAAATGAACTAGGTTTGGAACTTCTTACCATGTCAATCCTCATCGTCATAATTTGTCTGCTGCTCCTGGTATTGCTGGTAACCTGGGGGAAATGGAATGCGTTCCTTGCTTTCCTGCTGGTATCCATATTGGCGGGAATACTATTGGGGTTACCGCTGAACAAAGTAGCGGCTTCCGTTCAGAAAGGAATGGGCGATACATTAGGCGGTTTGGTGGGCATTATTGTGTTGGGAGCCATGCTTGGGAAACTGGTGGCCGAAACTGGTGCGGCGCAACGGATTGCCATGGCGCTGATGCGTGGTTTCGGCACGAAGAACGTGCAGTGGGCGCTGATGCTCACCGGGTTTATTATTGGTATTCCGCTTTTTTATGGCGTTGGATTTGTGTTGATGGTTCCGCTGATTTTTTCCGTGGTGTACCAATACAAACTTCCCGCTGTATATGTTGGCTTGCCTATGCTGGCGGCATTGTCGGTAACACATGGTTTTCTTCCGCCACATCCATCGCCCGCGGCATTGGTGGGACAATTCAACGCGGATATGGGTCTTACTCTACTGTACGGGATCGTCATCGCTGTTCCGGCTATCCTGCTTGCAGGGCCGGTATTCACCCGGTTTGTAAAACATATCCATTCCGAATCACTGGAAGTGTTCAGGCCCAAGTCCATGCCTGTGGAACAAATGCCGGGTACAGGAACCAGTTTTTTCACGGCGTTGCTGCCTGTTTTTTTACTGATGCTCACCACGGCTTTGCCCTATGTTTTTCAGGATGGTTCCCCCGCGCTGAAGAATGCTTTTTCCTTTATGGGCGAACCGGTTATCGTGATGCTCTGTTCCATCATGGTGGCGGGAATTACCCTGGGAAAAGGAAGCGGTCGCTCCATGAAACAGGTGATGACATTATATGGTGATGCTGTGAAAGATGTGGGCATGATCCTGCTGATTATTGCCGGTGCCGGTGCTTTGAAGCAGGTACTCGAAGAAAGTGGCGTGAGCAACGAAATTGCTGCCGCCCTTCAAACCTGGGATATGCCGCCACTGTTGTTGGGATGGCTCATTGCCGCGCTCATCCGCGTTTGTGTCGGATCGGCCACCATCGCGGGGTTGACGACCGCAGGCATCATCGCGCCGCTCATGGTACAGGCCAATGTAAATCCGAACCTTATGGTGCTTTCCGTAGGGGCAGGCAGCCTGATGTTCTCACACGTAAACGACTCCGGGTTCTGGATGTTCAAAGAATACTTCAACCTGAGCGTAAAAGATACCCTGAAAACCTGGTCGGTCATGGAAACGATCGTTTCCATCGCCGGACTACTGGGCGTTCTATTGTTGAATCAACTGATCTAAATAAAAGTTACATGAATACTGTTACAACAAACGCAGAAGCCAATTTCGCGAAGCTGGGATTGACTCTTCCGCCAGCACCCACGCCATTAGGCGTTTACAAACCCTTTCTTATTGATGGCAAATACCTGTATGTTTCCGGACATGGCCCCGTACAGGATGACAAGTCGCTGATCATCGGGCGTATTGGCCGCGAAATGGATATGGAACAGGGAAAACTGGCTGCAAGGCAGGTAGGACTTACCATTCTTTCTACCATTAAAACGCATGTGGGCGAACTGAATAAAGTGAAACGTGTGATCAAAGTATTGGGCATGGTGAATTGTACGCCTGAATTTGAACGACATCCTTACATCATCAATGGGTGCAGTGAATTGTTCGCCGCAGTGTGGGGAGAAGAAAACGGCATTGGCGTAAGAAGCGCCGTGGGCTTCGGTTCGTTGCCCGATAATATTCCCGTGGAAATTGAAGCGTTGTTTGAATTGTATTGATATGAAAGCATCCAAAGCACAGTGGTTTACGGTCCGAAATATTGCCTCGGTCGATTCTCCGGCGTTGCTGGTTTATCCGGATCGGATATTGAAGAATATTCGTCACGCGTTAAGAATGGTGCAGGATAAAAATTGCTTGCGTCCGCATGTGAAAACGAACAAGATGGCGGAAGTGTGTAGCATGATGCTGCAAGAAGGCATTACGAAATTCAAATGCGCCACCATTGCGGAAGCAGAAATGCTGGCCTACGTGAATGCGCCGGATGTATTGCTGGCCTACCAGCCGGTGGGGCCTAAGGCGCAACGTTTTTTGGAGCTGATGGAAAAATACCCTCAAACCCGTTTCTCCTGTCTTGTAGATGATGAACAGGTAGCGGAGTATTTGTCAAATCTGACTGTTGCGGCTAAAAAGAAAGTAACGGTTTGGATTGATCTGAATGTGGGGATGAACCGGACAGGCATCGTTCCGGAAAAAGCGTCCGCACTTATTGATGCGTGCATTCGGCTGGAAGGGATTGAAATAGAAGGTTTCCATGCCTATGATGGTCACAACAATGCCCCGGATCTTTCTGCCCGCAAAAAAGAAGGGGATATTATTTTTGAACGTGTTCACACATTGGCGTTGAGTGCAGAGAAGCAATTCGGTAAAACCATGCGTATCGTAGTGGGCGGTTCTCCCAGTTTCCCTGCTTATATGCAAAGGAAGAATGTGGAGTGCAGTCCGGGCACATTTGTTTTCTGGGATGCCGGTTATCAAAGTAAGTATCCGGAACAACCTTTCGATATTGCCGCACTGGTGGTGACCAGGGTTATTTCCATCATCGACCGGCACACCATCTGTACCGATCTCGGCCACAAATCGGTTGCCGCTGAAAACCCTTTGCCCCGTGTTCATTTCCTGAATCATCCTTCGGCTACGCCTGTTGGTCAGAGTGAAGAACATCTTTTATTGGGCGTGAACGATGCTTCAGCCTACAAAATCGGCGATGTGCTGTATGGCATACCTGTTCATATTTGTCCTACCGTTGCTTTGTACGAACAGGCCATTGTGGTAGAGAAAAAAGAAGCTGGTAAGGAATGGAAAGTAATTGCGAGGGATAGAAAAATATCTGTTTAAAGAATTGCCGGATAAGGCTCAAAATCCAGTTATGTTCACAATAGACGCGCACCTTGATCTCAGTATGAATGCCATGGAATGGAACCGGGACCTTCGGCTACCGGTGTCGGATATCCGCAAACGTGAGCTTGGATTAACCGATAAACCCGATCGCGCCAAAGGAACCGTTTCACTGCCGGAACTCCGTAAAGGAAACATTGGTCTCGTGGTGGCCACGCAGATCGCAAGGTATGTGTCGCCAGACAATAACCTTCCCGGCTGGCATTCGCCCCAGCAGGCATGGGCGCAAACCCAGGCGCAGTTAGCCTGGTACAAAAGCATGGAGGAATTGGGTGAAATGACGATGATCCGGAACCTCGAAGAACTGGAACGGCATATCGCGCTTTGGGAGAATGACACTGCTGAAACGCAGAAGCCGGTTGGGTATATACTAAGCCTGGAAGGTGCAGACTCTCTGGTATCCGTAGCCTATCTTGAAACCGCCTATAATTATGGCTTACGTGCCGTTGGCCCCGCACATTACGGGCCAGGAAGGTATGCCAACGGAACCGATGCAACCGGCGGATTGAATGAACAGGGCAAAGCGCTGCTGAAAGAAATGGACCGCCTCGGCATGATCCTCGATGCCACTCATTTGTGTGATGATGCTTTTGAAGATGCGATGAACATTTTTAAAGGGCCGGTATGGGCCAGCCACAACAACTGCCGTGCTTTGGTGCCCCATAATCGCCAGTTCTCAGACGATCAACTAAAATTACTCATTGAAAGAGGCGCCGTAATCGGTGGTGCCCTGGATGCATGGATGATGGTGCCAGACTGGGTTCGCGGCGTATCTACACCAGAGTCTATGCAATGTGACCTCAATAAAATGATCGATCACCTGGACCATATCTGCCAACTGGCGGGGAATGCGTTGCATGTTGGTATCGGCTCCGACCTCGATGGCGCCTTCGGGAAGGAGCAATCGCCACACGACCTGGAAACCATCGCCGACCTGGACAAAATACCTTCCCTGCTGAAAGCCCGTGGTTATTCAAATGAAGATGTAGCGAACGTTATGCACGGTAACTGGCTGCGGTTTTTACGGAAAGCCTGGGGTTGATCAGGAGCGGTAACAAACGGCGTTTACATTCATGCCCGCGCCCACAGAAGCGAATACCACTACATCACCTTCATTCAGTTGGTGCTCGGGAAGGGAACCCTTCAACACAAGATCGTACAGGGTTGGAATGGTGGCCACCGAACTGTTGCCCAGCCATCCGATGCACATTGGCATTACGTTTTCAGGAGCCTGCACGCCATACAACTGGTACAGCCGTGCTATTATGGCCTCATCCATTTTCTCATTCGCCTGGTGGATGAATATCTTTTTAATTTCCTTAATGTCCACGCCACTTTGGTCGATACAGGCTTTCATAGCTGCGGGCACATGGCTGATGGCGAATTCATACACCTTCCTGCCTTTCATTTTCAGAAAACGTACATTGGGGTCACTTTCCGGGTAATTGGATGTACCCATATTGATGTAATCGGCTTCGGCTGTAGTGTATGTCTGTGCGAGAGCAGAAAGAATACCTTTTCCGCCGCTGTTCTCTCTTGCTTCCAGTATGGCAGCGCCAGCCCCATCGCTGAAAATCATGCTGTCGCGGTCGTAAATGTCCACCACCCTGGAAAGTG
>CAMLRX010000019.1 GCA_946482545.1 uncultured Flavihumibacter sp.
AATACAGGATGGTGCAGGAAGATAGCGTGATAGAGGATGGATGCGGCCAGTATAATAAGCAATAAGCCGTCGAATTTTCGGGTGAAAAATCCGATAGCGAATAAAGCAAAAATAAAGTAAACTTCAGCAGGCTTTTGAAAATCAGTGAAGTACATCAGTTCCATGGTTCCGGGCTCTATTGCGATCAATAATCCTTGCAACACAATGCCAGCGATGGCGATGAAACGAAGAAGTTTCCAATGTCGCAACAAGTTTTGTTCTGAGGAGAACAGCAGGGTGAACAAGATCCAGCAACCCAATGGCGCGGTATACATGCCACGTGCGCCGGTAGTCATCACAAAAAGCAGGCAGGGAAACAATACGGCGGCCACTATCAGCGGCCATTTGCTTTGGGGTACAAAAAACGCCAGGATCAGGGAAAGGCCCAGCGCAAGATCGGCCCCCATGGCCCAGATGCCTTGTTGCTCCGGCCCCGAAAAGAAGACCAGCCGCTGATTCGCCAATAAATCGTTAAAAAGCATTCCTTTTGAGAACCAGTAGCATACTATCGCGAACAGCCACAATACCAGTGTTCTTCTCATGAAAAAGGGCTGTGTTGCGCGGTTCTGCATCGTTTCTGCTGAATCATTCCCAGGCTCCATACATTGATTTGTTCTATACAAACATTAAAAATAACGATTTGTGCGGGAGGGGGGGCGACTGTTTTTTGAACTACCTTTGCGGAGACTGGAAGACTGAATACATTATGAAGAAACTACACATTGTCATTCTCCTGCTGATTGCTGCCGGCATCGCGGTGCTGCTGTCTTTTATGAATGATCTTACCACCTACGATACAGTGGCTTCAGCAAAGGCCAAAGAAGGTAAATTCGTACACCTGATCGCCAAACTCGACAAGGCGCAACCCGTGGAGTACGATCCGCTGAAGAACCCGAATTACATGAAGTTCACCGCAATGGATACATTGGGTAACTCCACACCCGTAGTTTACTTCAATACCAAGCCCACGGATTTTGAAATGAGCGAACGCCTTGTGCTGAAAGGTACCATGCGTGCGAATGTTTTCGAATGCAAGGAAATTCTGATGAAGTGCCCTTCCAAGTACAAGGATGAAATGGTACCCGCCCAGAAAAGTTTAAGCTCAAACCCCTGATGAATCATGCAATATCCTGGTGAACACCTGCTCCCGGGGCAGATAGGTCATTTTTTTGCAGTACTTTCTTTCGTGGCCTCTATTGTAGCCACCATCGCCTATTTTAAATCGGCACGCAGTTCGGTGCTTATCGAACAACTGAGCTGGAAACGCATGGCCCGCGTGGCTTTCGGCGTAAATACCGCTTCTGTTATCGTGATCTTCTGTTTGCTGCTCTTCCTCATCAGCAACCATTACTTCGAATATTATTATGTCTGGAACCATTCCAACATGACCATGGACATGAAGTACCTTTTCAGTTGTATCTGGGAAGGGCAGGAGGGCGGTTTCCTTTTGTGGGGCCTGTGGCAGGGGCTGCTGGGTATGATCCTGATGCGTTCGGCCAAAACCTGGGAAGCGCCCGTGATGACGGTGGTCAGCTTTGCGCAGTTCACCATCGCGAGCATGTTGCTGGGTATCTACATATTCGGCGTAAAAGTAGGGCTGAATCCTTTTATACTGGTGCGTCAGCAATTCATTGACCAGCCAGCGTTTCAGAACCTTTCTTCTACCTATATGTCTCATCCCTCCATGAAGGACGGGCAGGGACTGAACCAATTGCTCCAGAACTACTGGATGGTGATCCATCCACCGGTGTTGTTCCTGGGCTTCGCTTCCACACTTATTCCATTCGCTTATGCCGTGGCGGCCATCTGGCAACGGCGTTACACGGAATGGACCAAGCCCGTTTTACCCTGGGCGCTTTTTTCAGCGGCCATCCTGGGATTGGGCATTATGATGGGGGCCGCATGGGCGTATGAATCGCTTACATTTGGCGGTTACTGGGCATGGGATCCTGTAGAGAACGCGTCCCTCGTACCCTGGCTCATCCTGATCGCGGGGCTGCACACCAACTTAATCTATAACAGTACCGGATATTCGCAGCGCACTACCGTGTTGTTTTATATCCTTACGTATATTTTTGTGATTTATTCCTCCTTCCTCACCAAAAGCGGTATCCTGGGCGATTCCTCTGTACACGCTTTTGCGACCGCAGGACTGAATACACAAATGACCATCTGGCTGGCCGTGATCATCATACCTTCCATCTGGCTGTACATCAACCGGTACAAACAGATACCCACGATTGTTAAGGAGGAGAGCACCTATTCCAGGGAGTTCTGGATGTTCATAGGCTCGCTGATATTCTTCCTTTCGGCCATGTACGTGAGCATCGCCACTTCATTGCCGGTGGTGAACAAGTTGTTCGGTACCAAGTTCGCTGTGGGAGAGGATGTGGAGTTCTCCTACAACCGCATCCAGGTATGGGTGGCCATTCTTACAGGGATACTTACGGCCATCACCCAATTTTTCCGGTACAAAGATTCGGATCGGAAAAAAGTAAACAAAAGCATATTGGTGCCGGGCCTTATTGCCCTGGCCGCCACCATTCTTGTAGGAGTTTTCGGCCCCATTGAATATTATAAGTACGGCGCGGGTTTCCTTTCGGCCATCTATATTGCATTGTTTGCAGGATTCTATGCATTGTTCGGGAACGCCATTTACATCTGGCAGGGCTTGAACGGCAAACTGAAAGCTGCCGGTGGTTCCGTGGCGCATATCGGCTTTGGAATGATGCTGGTAGGGATACTGATTTCCGCTTCCAAAAAAGAAGTGCTTTCGTTGAATACCACAGGCATTAACCTGCCTTTCAGTCCGGAGAGCAAAGAAAATCCTTTGGAAAACCTGACGCTGATCCAGGGCGTGAAAACAGATATGGGGCGCTTCAATGCTACATACACATCGGATTCACTCAATAAAAAAGGAAACATTACCTATTTTAAAATTGAATTTGAACGGAAAGACGGGAAAGAAAACTTCGTGCTGTTTCCCAACCTGATCCGCAATACAAAAGGCGCTGAAGGTTTCTCCAATAACCCGGATTCCCGCCATTACTGGAACAAAGATGTGTTCTCCTATATCAGTTATGCTGATGACCTGGACAGGAAAAAAGATACTGCATCATTCCGGCCGCATGAACTGGCGCCCAAAGACACCGTGTTCTACTCGAATGGCTTTATGGTACTTGGAGAAGTGGACCATAATCCTTCCGACGAGAAGTTCAGTTATACCTCGAACGATACCGCGCTGGTGGCTAATCTGAAAGTGACTGTAAAAGATGGCCGTACTTATAATGCGCGTCCTGCCCTTGAAGTGAAGAATGGGATGATGGTGCAAAAACCGGATACTGTATTTGCCCAGAACCTGATCGTGAACTTCAACAAAATCGGGGAGGACAACAAAAAGATCGAGATCGGCGTAAAGGAGTCTTCCTCCATATTACCCTACGTTTCACTGAAGGTATACCTCTTCCCCTACATCAATGTTTTGTGGCTGGGCATCATTGTAATGATGATCGGCTTCGTGATGAGCATTGTTCGCCGGGTGAAGATGATGAAGCCACGATTAAACGTGGTTCGTTAAAATTAGCATTTCTATAACAGAATTGACGGTTACTTTTCCTGTCTATCCGTATGAAACAAAAGAGTTTCACTATTTTTAGGACAGATGAAAGGCATTTTAAATTCAGGTCGCAAACATTTACTGGCACTCCTTCTGGCTTCCGGGTGTGTAGGTGCATTGCAGGCCCAGCAGGTAACGGGTTCCTATGGCCCCCGGGATACATTGCTGGTTCCGGCCGTGCACTACAATGGAGAATGGATTCCAGCCCGCACGTTGGAGTGGGTTTGGGTGGTAGCGCCAATGCCTGCGCATGTTAAAAAGAAGATGGCCAAATGGACCAGGTTGCGGAATGCTGTTTATGTAACATATCCTTATGCCAGAAGAGCCGGTTATATTATCAATGACATCAACCGCCAGTTGGCAGGCATAAAAAACAAGGCTGAAAGAAAAGAATTCCTCCGCACCCGCGAGGCACAGTTAAAAAAGGAATTCTCTGACCCCCTCACCAATCTTTCCGTGTACCAGGGCAGGGTATTGATGAAACTCATCAACCGGCAGACGGGCAACAACTGTTACGAACTGGTGAAGGAATACAGGGGCGGCGTAACTGCCCGCTTTTACCAGACAGTAGCTTTCTTTTTCAACAGCAGTATGAAGCAACCTTACAACGCGGCTTCGGGTGGCGAGGATGCCGAAATTGAGTCCATCGTAATGGAGATAGAAAGAATGTACCGTTAATTGAGCCGGTCCCCTGCTGCGGGATCGGTTTTTACCACAGGTTTATTGCTTCTGTTGATGTAAGGAAGAAGGCCCAGACAAACAAGTCCGGCCAGCAGAATGATAAACGTTTGAGCGCCCCACAACAGCCATCCGAAGGCCAATCCCTCTACTGCATCCAGTTTATACACGACCATCACTTTCTGGATCAGGAACTGGTAGGCGCCGATGCCGCCCTGCGTTACAATCATGGCAATACTTCCGAAGGAAAGTATGGATAATGCTTCCGGGATACCAAGGTTTTCCGTGCTTTCCATAGCGTAGAAGCCCACCCTGATGCTCATCAGGTAAAGAAACCAGATGAAAAAGGTATGAAAGAAAAAGAGACCTTTCTTTTTTACAAAACGTACACTGGTAAGTCCCTGCCAGATGCCTTTCACCACGGCATTGACCTTTTGAACGATACCAATATGGCTGAATTTCTTCAGCAGGAATTTCCCCACGAAAAAAGCAACTCCGCCAACAGCGGCCAGTATCAGCAATTTCACACCTATGGAAGCGCCTGCCCCGGCGATGTTCAACTGTTCCTGGGCAAAAGCCCCGATCGTATCTACCTGCGTAAAAATAGTAAGGGCAAAAACGATGAGCAGGCAAATCATGTCAAAGGCGCGTTCGGCCACAATTGTGCCGATCAGTTTATCTGCGGGCACTTTTTCATAACGTGCGAGCAGCGTGCATTTCAGCACTTCACCCAGCCTTGGAACGGCCAGGTTGGCGAGATAGCCCACCATCACCGCGAGAAAAGTATTGGAAGTACGGGGCTGGTAACCGAGTGGCTGCATCAGAATTTTCCACCTTACGGCACGGCTCCAGTGGCTCACCAGCAAGGCCAGCAGCACCGGCACCAGCAACCAGTAGCGGGCACCGGATAAGGATGACTTTAATTGTGCGACCTGCGCTTCGTCCAGCCCCCGCGTGGTGAGCCAGATCAAAAAAATACCCAGTCCGAGAAAAACGATATACTGTAAAAGACTGCGTAATTTTTTGTTCATAAAGTAAAGTTTCGGTCAAGGTTAATCAGGATGCAATAACAATAACAGCCTGAAACTACAATTTATTGCCTTCTTTAGGGAAAACCACGGAGGGCTTAAAAGTTTTTGCGGCCTCAAAATCCATGGTAGCGTAGGAAATGATGACCACGGTATCGCCTACAGCGCCCTGGCGGGCTGCAGGTCCGTTCAAACATACCACACCTGAACCGCGTTTGCCTTTGATGAGATAGGTTTCGAGCCGGGAACCGTTGTTCACGTTCACCACCTGGATCTTTTCATTTTCGATCATATTGGCGGCTTCCATGAGGTCTTCGTCGAGCGTAAGACTTCCCACATAATGGAGGTTAGCTTCGGTGATCACCGCGCGGTGCACCTTTGATTTGAGCACTTCAATTTGCATAATGGCGCAAAATTAGGGTAAAAATAGATCAGGCGTGTACCAATAAATTATCGATGAGC
This sequence comes from uncultured Flavihumibacter sp., assembly GCA_946482545.1. The sequence goes on from CAMLRX010000019.1 coordinate 5,824, forward strand.
CGCACCTTGCCCATAAAGGCGGCGCAAAGGATCACGGCATCTTTTCCTGGTTCCCAGGGGCCGAGCGTAATGGCGTCTGCGGGCGTGCAATAATCCACTTTATCAAAACCGGCGGCCAGCAGTTTTTGTTCAGCCTCCTTTTCAAGCGAGGGGATGGGATGGGCTTCAAGTGCCTCTGCCATTTCATTCATAGTCTTCCAGATGGCGGTGGCTTTTTCACGTTCTTCAGAGGAAAGTCGCATGTTGCGGCTGCTCATGGCGAGTCCGGAATCTTCCCGGAGCGTGGGCATGATCTTCAGCAGCGTGGCGCTTTGCTTCAATTCCAGCAAACGGGCTATCACCATACATTGCTGGTAATCTTTCTGTCCCATATATAAATGATCCGGCTCCACAATATCAAGCAACCTGCTCACCACCTGGCAAACGCCCTGAAAATGGCCCGGCCGGAAAGCGCCTTCAAAGATGTTTTCGAGGTTTCCGAGTTCAAAAGCTGCTTGCGGAACGGGGCCTTCAGGGTACATTTCATCAACTGAAGGCAGGAACAATACATCCGTACCAATGGAAATAAGTTGCTGAATATCACTATCAGTAGTAACAGGGTATAGTTTGAAATCGTTGGGATCGTTGAACTGGGTAGGGTTTACGAAAATGCTGCAAACCGTTGTTTGACCGTTGTTTCCCACGGAACGAAGCAGGGAAAGGTGACCTTCGTGAAGGGCGCCCATCGTGGGAACAAAACCAATGGATTTACCCTGGCCGCGTTGTTCCCGGAGCCATTTCCGGTAGGGGAGGATCGTTCTGAAAATGATCATACGGTTAGCGTTGAAAAATGATAGAAAGCGGCAAGTTCGGCTGATTTGAATAAAAATCGTACCTTTGCCCACTAAATTTTAGAGGTTCCAAACAAATCGCGTCCAATAATGTCAGCAAAGAAAAGAATTTTATTCATTGCCAACGAAATGTCTCCGTACCTGGAATTGACAGAGTTCGCGGAACTGGTCAATAAACTGGCCATCAAATCGAACGACAATAACCTGGAGGTAAGGTGCATTATGCCCCGTTTCGGTGTGGTAAATGAAAGAAGGCATCGCCTGCATGAAGTGGTAAGATTGTCGGGAATCAACGTAGCGGTTGATAATGATGATTTCCCGCTTCAGATCAAGGTGGCATCCCTGCCCAATGCCCGTTTACAGGTGTATTTCCTGGACAACGAGGACCTCTTCAAACGCAAGCATATTTTCCACGACGATAACGAAGAATGGTTCGAAGACAACGACCTCAGAACTGTTTTCTTCTGCAAAGGAGCCCTGGAAACCGTGAAGAAATTCGGATGGCCACCAGATATTATCCATTGCAGCGGTTGGATGAGCGGATTGATTCCACTATATCTCAAAACGATCTACAAAAAAGAACCCGTTTTCAGCCACAGCAAAGTGGTGTTTACTATTGGTCAGAATACTTTCAAAGAATCGCTGGGAGAAGATTTCGTGAAGAAAGCCAACCTGAATGGCGCGCTGAAAGATAAAGACCTCGAAGCATTCAAGGAAGCCACCAACACCGCGATGTTCCGCGGAGGCGCCACACATGCCGATGCCATTACCTTTGGTGAAGAAAAAATAGAGAAGAAACTGCTCGATGAATTCTCGAAAGTGAAAGGGAAGAAGGTATTGCCCTTTAACGCGGAGTCTGATTTAACAGACTATTTGCAATTGTATAACGACCTTGCAAAGTAGTATTTTCACTACCGTTCTCACATCAAAAATTAGTTTGTGAAGTATAACAACCGCTGGCGTTCTTTCTTTGCTTGTACTGTAATGGCCACTTTCGTTCTCACGGCCTGCAATAAACTGGATACCACTACCATCGGAAATGACCTTATACCGGTTGTGGACAATGTGAATACATTCGATACCACGCTCGCCGTGGAAGCCCGGAACTTTTTCTACCCCGATAGCGTGAATGTGTACGCCTCTGATGTTCATGCGTTGGGAACCGTACTCACCGACCCGCTTTTCGGCACCACTACTGCCTCAATTCTGGCGCAGTTCAAACCAGCATCTTTTGGGGCTTATCCTTTCCTTAACGCGAAAGACAGCATCGTGGCCATAGATTCCGTTGTACTCGGTCTTTCTTACAAAGGCGCTTATGGCGACACCAACCTGCTCCAGCACATCCAGGTGTACCAGGTGGATCCGTCAGAAAGATTCTACCGGGGAGAAAAAACTACTGTTGATTATCCCATGTTCGGACAGCAGGTGAATGTTGGGAATGGTGTGGTGGACATCAGAACGCTGAATGATTCGGCTACCGTTATTCTCGATAAGGATACAACGAAAATTGCGAATCAGCTCCGCATTCGTTTGGATACAACACTGGTGGGAAGAGCTTATGCCGCTTACGATACGGCAAATGCTTTCCGCTCCGATTCCGCGTTCAACATCTACAATAAAGGTTTTGTGGTGCTTACCGATTCTGCGTATAGTTCCAACGGCCTTATGTATTTTAACCTTACGGAAGCAAATTCAAACCTGACCATATTTTACCGGGTCATCAAGAACGGAGTGATGGATACCGCCTATGTGGTGTTCCCGTTTGGCAATGTAGCAGGCAATGTATCTGCCCAGGCGAATATCATCAGGAGAAGATACGATGGAACGCAGGTGAATACTTATGTGAACAACGGTACTGCTCCCGATGATCTGGTGTTCGTTCAGACACTCCCGGGAACCACTACTACCATTGATGTGCCAGCTCTCACCGGAGGTACTATCTACAATAGGGTGGTACACAAGGCAGAACTGATTATGGAACAGGTGACAGACGGTTCTGACGCTACTTTAGGCGCACCGGCATATTTATACCTGGATGCATTTGACGATTCAGTGCACGTAGCTGTGATCGATCCTATGTTCTACAGCAATGGTACGCCCGATTTCCGGTTGTTTGGCGGCTATTCTAAAACAATAAAGGACGCTTCTGGCAACAATGTGACTGGATACACCTTTGATCTTACAAGGTATGTTCAAATGATCGCGACCAGGAATACGAAGAACCTGCAATTCAGGCTCACTGCACCAACCGCCCCCAACAACAGGCTGAGCGCGTTTCATTTTAACCCGCTTTACCCGCAACCCGCTTATCCGGGTTCAACATTGGGCGTATTTAGCATCTATCCGAATGCTGTGGCCAATGGCCGGGTAAGACTGGGAGGAGGCAATCATACCACGAATAAGATGAGATTACGGATAATTTATTCCAAAATTTAATTCCGGTGATTATATTTGCGGAAAGTCCATTAATATGAGAGATTAATGGACTTTTTTTTACCTGGATAACCTATTATTTATCAAATATTAATTTTCATGCCTTATTTGTTCACTTCCGAAAGTGTTTCTGAGGGCCATCCCGATAAGGTGGCAGACCAGATATCTGATGCCCTGATTGATAACTTCCTGGCTTTCGACCCACAGTCTAAAGTAGCCTGCGAAACGTTGGTTACAACCGGCCAGGTGGTACTGGCGGGTGAAGTTAAGTCCAAAGCTTACCTCGATGTGCAGGAAATCGCCCGTGGTGTGATCCGCAAAATCGGCTACACCAAGAGCGAATATATGTTTGAAGCCAACTCCTGCGGTATCCTTTCCGCTATCCACGAGCAGTCTTCAGATATCAACCAGGGCGTTGACCGTAAGAAGAAAGAAGAACAAGGTGCCGGAGACCAGGGTATGATGTTCGGTTACGCGACCAACGAAACCGAAGATTACATGCCACTTGCACTCGATCTGGCCCACAAAGTGCTGATCGAACTCGCTGCCCTGAGAAGAGAAAACAAGCAGATCAAATACCTTCGTCCCGACGCGAAAAGCCAGGTGACACTGGAATATGACGACAACAACAAGCCCATCCGCATCGACGCAATCGTGGTATCTACCCAGCACGATGACTTCGATACTGAAGCCAAAATGCTGGCCCAGATCAAGAAGGACATCGTGAACATCCTGATTCCACGTGTGAAGACCAAGTACAAAAAGTACGCGAAACTCTTCAACGATAAAATCAAGTACCACATCAACCCCACCGGTAAATTCGTAATCGGCGGACCACACGGCGATACCGGTCTTACCGGCCGTAAAATCATTGTGGATACCTACGGTGGTAAAGGTGCACACGGTGGTGGCGCTTTCAGCGGAAAAGATCCTTCCAAAGTGGACCGTTCAGCCGCTTACGCTACCCGTCACATCGCTAAAAACCTGGTAGCTGCCGGCCTTTGCGATGAAGTACTGGTACAGGTTTCTTACGCCATCGGCGTGGCGCAGCCAATGGGTGTTTACATCAATACTTACGGCACCGCGAAAGTGGATATGTCCGACGGCGAAATCGCCAAGATAGTTGAAGGTATCTTCGATATGCGTCCTTACTTTATCGAACAGCGACTGAAACTCCGCAACCCCATTTACAGTGAAACTGCTGCTTACGGGCACATGGGCCGCAAGCACGAAGTGGTGGAAAAAACTTTCGTTTCCCCTGATGGCAAGCAGGTAAAGAAAAAAGTGGAGTTATTTACCTGGGAGAAACTGGATTATGTGAGCAAGGTGAAGAAGGCTTTCGGGTTAAAATAGGTTTCACGCAAAGACGCAAAGGAGCAAGGACGCAAGGAGTTGTTGAGTAATAGCATACCTGTGTTATTTCATGACCACCGTTGTGTTTAAGCTTAATGATAGAGAGGACGTATCTTTTTAGGTACGTTCTTTTTTTTGAACTTAAATGAACGCCAATCCTGCTGTAATGAATGAACGATTAGATTCCCCAAAGCCCATCTTCCAATGCTTAAAATGATTTGCATCTCGACTAATTCAGCTGCTCTTTGCGTCTTTGCTCCTTTGCGTCTTTGCGTGAACTGCTGTTACGTCTTTGCGTGAACCACCGTCTTTCCGTATTTTTGTCCCTACCTTAAAAATCACCATGCGCACTTTTCGTACAAACCAGCAGCAACGTCCTAAAAAGAGCACCCTTATTGTAGGGCCTGAAGCCATTTCCAAAGCCTTACAGGAAGGAAAAGCCCTGGACCGGATTTATATGCAGAACAATCTTACCGGACAGGCTGCTGACGTGGTGCGGAAACTGGCACAGGAACACCAGGTACCCGTGAACCGTGTGCCGGTGGAGAAACTGAACGCTTTCCACGTAACCGACCACAATGGGTTTGTTGCCGTGATCTCCAAAATAAGGTATTACGACCTGCAACAGGTAATCTCTTATGTGGTGGACAAAGGCGAAGTACCTTTGCTGCTGATCCTCGACGGCGTTACCGATATCCGGAACATCGGCGCTATTGCGCGTACTGCTTATTGTTGCGGTGTTCATGCCATTGTGATACCCGACAAAGGTGTAGGTGCCCTCAATGACGACGCTATACTCACTTCGGCCGGAGCTTTGGAAAAAATCCCCGTATGCCGTGTGAACAGCCTGATGAAAGCCGTGGATGATATGCACCTCAACGGTCTCCAGGTATTCGCCAGTGAGATGACCGCCGAAACCAGCATCCGTGATATCGATCTTTCTATCCCCTGCGCCCTGGTGATCGGCAGCGAAGAGAAGGGCATTCAACCTTCCCTGATGAAGATATGCGACCAGCAGTTCAGGATTCCTATGAAAGGAGATTTTGAATCGCTCAATGTATCCGTTGCCACTGGAATGATGCTGTATGAAACGATGCGCCAGCGCGGATAATGCCCGATTGTAAATGCTGAATTTTGAATGATGGATTAGCAAGCCCTCATCCAAAATTCAAAATTCAAAATTCAAAATTTGCAAACACTTCAACTCATCGAATGCCCACGGGACGCCATGCAGGGATGGGAACATGCTATTCCAACCGCATCCAAGATCGTATATGAAACAGCCTTGCTGAAAGCCGGTTTCCATACGCTCGATTTCGGCAGTTTCGTGAACCCCAAAGCCATCCCTCAAATGGCCGATACACCGGAGGTGTTGAATGCATTGCCTTCTTCTAGTACCCATCTGCTTGCTATTGTGGGGAATCTTCGCGGAGCGGAAATGGCCGCAGCTTCTGCTAAGATCAAATACATTGGTTTTCCCTTCTCCCTCTCAGAGACTTTCCAGCAGCGCAACACCAACGCCGGCAGGGACGAAGCTTATGAAAGAGTAAAGCAGATACAGGAATTGTGCACGCGTACCGGGAAGGAACTGGTGGTATACCTTTCGATGGGTTTTGGCAATCCTTACGGCGATCCGTTCAACAATGCACTGGTAACGGAGTGGGCGGGAAAAATGGTGGCCGCGGGCATCAATATTATTTCTCTGGCCGATACAGTAGGGATAGCTACACCGGAGGAAATATCGGATATAACAAGTAACATCATACGAAGTTTTCCAGGTGCAACAATTGGGGTTCACCTGCATGCCACACCCGATTCCTGGAAACAGAAAATCGACGCGGCATTGAACGCGGGCTGCACCCGCTTCGACGGTGCAATCATGGGTTTCGGTGGTTGCCCTTTGTCTGGCAATGCGCTGGTTGGCAATATACCCATGGAGCAGTTGGTATTTTTCCTGGAAGAAAAAGGCTTTGATACCGGCATCGATAAAGCTGTACTGGCACAATGTATACAGTTGGCGCAGCGTATTTTCCTGTAAATTTGCGGGATGGAATTCAGAAGAGCGCTTGTGGTAAAAAAGATGAAAGAGCCGATCCGGCACCGGCAGCCCATCCTCCTGTTGGGATCCTGCTTTTCAGAACACATTGGGGAGAAATTACGGGCAGGAAAATTCCGGGTGATGGAGAACCCGCACGGGATTCTTTTTAATCCTGTAAGCATCGCCACCGCCATCAGGGCCTACATTGAGAAACGGGTGTATACCGCGGAGGAATTGTTCGAACTGAATGAAACCTGGCACAGTTGGGACCACCACAGCCGATTTTCCGCACCAGACCCGCAGGCTGCCCTTCAGAAAATAAATGAAGCGGTGGATGCCGCGCACACTTTCCTGCAGCAAACCGAATGGGTGATCATAACATTAGGATCAGCATTTTCCTATGAACTCGCGGAGAACAATCAACCGGTAGCGAATTGCCATAAGGCGCCAGCAAATATTTTCCGGAGGAAACTGCTTTCCGTTGAAGATGTATTGGCCGCAATGGACAATACAATCCACCGGCTCCGTTTTTTCAACAGTAACATTAAGGTGATTTTCACCATCAGTCCTGTGCGGCACCTCCGCGAAGGAATGGTGGAAAACAACCGGAGTAAAGCGGTGTTAATACAGGCCGTGCACCACCTGGTGGATAAGTTTGAAGGACTGTATTATTTCCCCGCTTACGAACTGGTAATTGATGACCTGCGCGATTACCGGTTTTATGCCGAAGACATGGTACATCCCAACTACCAGGCCACGAGCTATGTTTGGGAGAAGCTGGCCGAAAGTTGCTTTGATGAAGACACCCGTTCCTTACTGGAAGAATTGCGGAAAACCGACCTGGCATACAGGCACCGTCCATTCAACCCCGAGACCACCCAGCATAAAAAATTTCTGCAGGACCAACTTACGCGTACGGCCGCCCTGCAGAAAAAATATGATTACCTCGACCTTAGCCGGGAACTACTGTATTTTGCGCAGGGATCCTGACGGGGAAATTGTATTCTTCTTTCAGAAACTGCTCCAGACTTTCCAGTAAACAGAACTGGTTGCGCGCCCTGTCCAGGTTATGGTCCGGGTACCTGGTTCTGTAATACACATCTCCTTTCAGAAAATCCGTCATAAAGCGCAGCGCCTGCTGGTAAATCATGATCAGCCCTGAATAATGGATGTGCCGCATTTCCTCCGCGGTAAAGCTGTGTGCCATCTCATGAAGGTAGCCATTCAGGATGGCTTTGTAATACTCTTTCCGGATGTGGATTGCGTTAAAATCCGTGCTGTTCTCGTCTACACTACAGGTCATCGTGCGGATCATATCGCCTATATCGGAATAGAACCTTCCGGGCATCACGGTATCCATGTCTACAGGACAAACCACTTCATTCGAATCCTTATTAAAGAGGATATTGCTCACTTTGGTATCGTGGTGCATTACACGTATCCTGTAGTCCGGGTTTTGAAGAATGCTGTTAAAGAAACTGAGGATATATGCTTTCTTTAAAAGTCCGTCCACCAGGTCTTCGGCCCGGATTTTTCGATCGGGCACGGCATTCCGGATGGCTTCTTCGAATTGTTCGAAGCGGTAACCGAGGTCGTGGAACCGCGGAAGAATTTCCCGGAGCAGGTGGATGTTGGAGCCGTTCAGCTCATGGGTGAATTGTCCGAAGCAACGTGCGGCGGTGTACGCGAGCTGCGTATTGTCGGCGAGGTCGGGGGAATAGGTGTTTTCGATAAACTCGAATCCACGCCAGAAGCGGTTTTCATCATCGGTGTATCCCATTTCTCCTTTTGCGGTTAGCAACGGCCTTGGGAGTGCAATGGTGCTGCCTGTTTGTGCCAGGTAATTCCGTACGATAAGGTAGTTGTGCTGGATATCTTCCGGTTGCTGAAACACGGCGGTGTTCACCACCTGCAGCACAATATTGATGTGCCGCAGGTGATCGGTTATTTTATAAGTATGGTTGATCAACCCATTCCCGAGGGGATTGATTTCCGCCTGGGCGGGGTTGATACCAAATTGGGGCAGTATATGCTGAATCGTAGCCAGGTTCATGTGAATTGTTGGATCAGTACTCGTCGTTTAAAGCGAAAACAGGCTTCCGGTGCATCCATTCTCCTCCGGTGAAGTCGGGGAATTCAACAGTTTGGTTACCCAGTTCTATGGATTGTTCGCTAAGGGGTGTGATGGCGCTCCATGCGGCGGCGTCGTACACATCCATTGGCGTAGGGGTTTTGCGTTTGATGGATTCCACGAAAGCGTGCAGTACGAAGAAGTCCATGCCGCCATGTCCTGCGCCTTCGGTCGATTTGCTCCAGCGTGCCCATAGCGGGTGGTCGTATTTTTCGAACCAGGTTTTAGCTTCGTCCCATTGGTGGGCCTTGCTTACACCTTCGATGTGCACGGATTTGTTTACATCCATCCAAAGACCCTTTGTACCCTGAACGCGGAAGCCGAGTGAGTAGGGACGTGGCAGGTTGGTATCGTGTTGCAGCAGGATGGTTTCGCCGTTCGCGCAGTCGATGGAGGTGGTTACCACATCGCCGAGCTTGAAGTTCACTTTGGCGTTGGGGTGGTTCTCACTGCCTTTTTCCACCACATAGTTGTGCAGGCCGCGGGCCTTGCTGCTGAAGGAGTTCAGGCTAAGGAACTTATTGCCCCTGTTGATGTTGATGTAATTGGCAACCGGTCCGATGCCGTGTGTGGGATACAGGTCGCCGTTACGGTGAACGGAGTGCAGTGTTCTCCAACTGGCTTCGGAGAAGCCTTTCTCCCCGAATTCCGCGCCATCGAATTTAACGGCACGAAGGTCGTGCTGGTAACCGCCCTGGAGGTGTATGATTTCTCCGAAAACGCCCTGGCGCACCATATTGAGCGCGGCCATCACATCGCGTCGGTAGCATACGTTTTCTAACATCATTACATGCGCCTGCGCTTTTTCGGCGGCATGCACCACATCCCAATGGTCCTGGAGGGTAATACCGATCATTACTTCGGAACCGATGTATTTTATACCCGACTCGATGCTGCTGATGATCATCGGCTTGTGCCATTCCCATGGTGTGGAAATGATGACGCCGTCGATATCTTTCATTTCCAGCATTTTCTTCCACGCATAAGGATCACCGGTGAATATTTTGGGAACGGTTTTGTTGTTTCTGGCGAAGACTTTTTTCGACATCTCGAGCATTCTGTCGTTGATATCGCAGATGGCTACTACATCCACATCACTGCGACGGAGGGCATTGTCGAGGTGGTTCTGGCCCCTGTATCCGACGCCTATAAAAGCGAGGCGGACTTTTTTATTCTGGGCGAAAAGACTTCCCGAGGGAAGGATCGCAAGTCCGGCGGCAGCAATCGCAGACTGCTTTACAAAGTTTCTTCTATCCATTTTTTCCTATTGATGCCTGAAATTAGGGATTGGCTTTCAATGGAAAAAACGACAAACGTTTGCGCATTTTCAGATATTTTAACGAAAACGTTTGTGTAAGCCTTAATGGATGCGGTCGCCCCTCAATTCCTGGGTCAAAAGGAGTGCGGCCTCGTATTCGAGCCATGCTTTCCAGCGGGTCCGGACCTGGTCTTTCGGGAGGTAATGTTCCGCCAGTTCAATGAACAAACGGTAATGCCCGGCTTCACTTTCCATGAAGCGGCGGTAGAACATACGCATGTATTCATCGTTCAGCCCTTCACTCAGTCGTTTAAAGCGCTCGCAGCTTCTTGCTTCAATCAGCGCCATAATGAGCAGTTTATCCAGGAAGTAAGCTTCGGTGCTGCCGCCTTTTACTGTAAAGCTCAGCAGGCCGTTTACGTATAGGTCTTTCCGTTGTTTCCCTAATGGCAGTCCGCGTTTTTTCAATTCTGATAATACCAGTCTGAAATGTCCCCATTCTTCTGTTACGATGGGTGATAATTCCTCCACCAGCAGATTTTTGTCTGAATACTTCTGAATGAGACTGATGCAGGTGTTGGCGGCTTTCTGCTCGCACCAGGCATGGTCGGTAAGAATAGCCTGGAGGGAAATACCGGCGAGGTCCACCCAACGGGGATCGGTGGGAAGTTGAAGGCCCAGGATGTTGCGTGTATCTTCAGAAAGTTGCTCCATGTTCCAAAGATAGGAACAGTAAGGCTTCCGGGAGAATGATCTGTGTCGTAAGAAGAATATTTTCGTTGAAACACTAATTGTTTTTTCAGGGCAACTCCGTGTAAAACAGGTGTTAACACTAAGGGAAAATACGGTTGTTTCACCTCATGTTTTTTGTTGACCTTTGTGGCTCAAAGTTTTTTCCGATGCCCCTATACCTCCGCGCAAAATTACATGAGCGCAAAGAAACCAATGCGTTCAGGTCGCTGGTATTACCCGACCAAAGCACCGACTTGTCTTCCAACGATTACCTTGGCGTGGTACAGGCCGGGAAAATCGAGGACTGGCTGAAGGATCACTATCCCCATGCCGGCTGGAAACACGGTAGTACCGGCTCCAGGTTGCTGGCCGGAAACTGTGCCCTGGCGGAGGCGCTGGAAGCAAAACTGGCCGCTTTCCACGATTCAGAAGATGCACTGATCTTTAATTCAGGCTACGACGCCAACCTCGGACTCTTAAGTTCCGTTCCCCAGAAAAATGACCACGTAATCTATGACGCACTTGCTCACGCCAGTATCCGCGACGGCATCCGGCTCAGTTTCGCAAAAAGCTACAATTTCAGGCACAACAATATGGATGATCTCCGCCGGAAGCTGGACATCCCCTGCCAGGGCGAAAGATTCATCGTAACCGAATCGGTATTTTCTATGGACGGCGATATGCCGCCAATGGAAGAACTGGCTTCCATCGCCGAAGCGTATCGCGCACACCTGATTATTGATGAAGCACATGGTATTGGCGTTTTGGGAGAAAAAGGAGAGGGGTTGGCGCAATCCATGGAACTGCATAAAAAATGTTTCGCGCGCATCTATACTTTCGGGAAGGCCATGGGCTGCCATGGCGCGGTGATCGCGGGTTCATCTATGCTGATGGACTTCCTCGTGAATTACTGCCGTTCCTTTATATATACCACGGCGCTGCCTGAAGCTTCACTGGCTGCCATAGAAGCAGCATATAGTGTTGTTCCCGAAATGCAGGAAGAAAGGGCAGGGCTCAGCCGGTTGATCGCAGCCTGGAAAAAACTGGAGGTCCCTTTTGAAAAACTGGAATCGCCCACGGCCATTCAGGGCATCGTGGTGCCGGGTACCGATGCTGTTAAGAAGGTTGAACTGAAGTTGCTGGAAGCGGGCATTCAGGCCAGGGCCATCCTTAGTCCCACTGTCCCGGCCGGCAGAGAACGCATAAGACTGGTGTTTCATGCCTTCAATACCGAAGATGATCTGCGTCATTTGCAACAGGTTTTACTGGCCTGATGCTGTTTACTGGGGGAAAAGCGCTTTTTTTGTACATTAGAAGAAGAAACAAGCGATATGAGAACAATCCCCTTCCTGGTAAGCGCGGCGGCAACGATAGGTCTGGTAACGGTTTTGAATACACGCTGGAACGTTGGCGGCTCCGAAACGCCGAGGTTGGGTGGTTTTTTAAGTCCGCAGCATGGTTTCTGGCAGAACGCCGCGCCGGAAGATGAAAACTTTAGCGGAAAACTTGCGCTGAATGGCTTGAAAGGAAAAGCCTCCGTTTACTTTGATGACCGCCTGGTGCCCCATGTTTTTGCCGACCAGGAAGATGACGCGTTTTATGTGCAGGGATACCTGCACGCGAAGTTCCGCCTTTGGCAGATGGAATTCCAGACCCACGCGGCTGCAGGCCGCCTTACCGAAATACTCGGGGTGGGAAAAGACAGTGCCATCCTCAACTACGACCGCCAGATGCGCCGCCTCGGTATGGTGTACGGCGCAGAAAAAACGCTCGAGACCATGCAACGTGACCCTGATACCAAAAGGGTTTGTGAAGCGTATACCGCCGGCGTGAACGCATATATCTCATCCCTCCGCGAAAGCGATATTCCCCTTGAATATAAATTACTCGATTACAAGCCGGAACCCTGGACCTTAAAAAAGATCGCGCTCTTCGTCATGTACATGAGTTACGATCTTTCCGGTGCCGAACATGATTTCGAATACACCAATGCAAAAGCGGTATTCGCTGAAGCAGACTTCAATAAATTGTATCCCATAACACAGGATTCGCTTGATCCCATCGTTCCCAAAGGAACAACGTTCACTTCAACAGGACCCCTCCCGGTTACACCGTTAACCGCAGATTCACTCTATTTCCAATGGAAAGACAGTGTGCAGGTAAGTTTCTCCCGCCCCGATAAAGACAATGGCAGCAACAACTGGGCCGTAGCCGGAACACGTACTGCCAGCGGGAAACCCATTCTTTGTAACGATCCGCACCTTAGTTTGTCGATGCCCTCGCTCTGGTACGAGATACAGTTGCATACGCCCGGCTTCTCGGCAAATGGTGTAAGTTTCGCCGGTGTGCCGAGTGTGGTTATCGGTTACAATGACAGTTGCGCATGGGGTTTCACCAATGCCATGCGCGATGTACGCGACTATTACGAAGTGAAGTTCAAAGATGCTTCGCGCAGCCAGTACTGGTTCGATTCATCCTGGCAGATGACGCAGTTCCGCATAGAAGAACACGGCATCGCGGGCGGAGGTGTTTTCAGAGATACTGTAGCCTACACGAATATAGGTCCGGTGATGTACGACGCACGTTTCAGCGGTGAAGGAAGGACGCCACAGCAGAGGAACTTTGCTGTAAAATGGAAGGCGCACGATGGCTCCAACGAATGGCGCATGTTCTATATGCTCAACAAGGCCCGAAATTACAATGATTATTTACAGGCCATCCAGAACCTCGGCAGCACCGGACAGAGCTGCATCTTCGCTTCAAAATCGGGCGACATCGCCCTGTGGCAACAGGCTGATTTTCCCGCTAAATGGCGCAGGCAGGGCGATTTCGTAATGCCAGGCGACGATAGTACTTTCTTCTGGCAGGGCTTTATACCAAGAATCGAAAACCCACACCTCGTGAACCCTGAACGCGGATTTGTGAGCAGCGCCAACCAACTGCCCGTCGATTCAAGTTACCCTTATTATATTGGTGGTGTACATGATTTGTACCGCGGCAAAATTATCAACAGGAAACTCGCGGGCATGTATGGCATTACTCCAGCCGACATGCAACGTTTACAGAACGACAACTATAACATGTTCGCGGAAACCGCCATGCCCATCTTCCGGAAATACCTCGACCGTTCAAAACTTTCTCCCAAAGAACAAAAGTTTGCGCAAATACTGGATGCCTGGAACCTGGAGAATACCCCGGAATCTATTGGAGCCACCGTGTTTTCACATTGGTTCGATTCCCTGGAGCAGGAAATATGGCACGATGAATTTATACAGGTGAAAGGCGTTTATACATGGCCGGAAGAATATACCCTGGTGGAACAACTTTTAAAAGATAGCGCGTTTAGTTTTATCAATAATATAGAAACGCCCGCTGGAGAGACTTTGTACGATGTGGTTACTGCCGCTTTCAAAAAAGCCGCTGCACAACTGGAAGTACTGGAAAAAAACAATACACTCGCCTGGAGCAAATTCAAGGATACCGGCATCAGGCACCTGCTGCGTATGGAAGCGCTGAGCAGGTTCCACCTGAATACAGGGGGCGGCAGGCATATCATCAATGCCACCAAACAATTCCATGGACCCAGTTGGAAAATGGTGGTGCACCTTACCGATGAAACGGAGGCGTATGGTATTTATCCGGGCGGACAGAGCGGTGATCCTTCCAGTAAGTATTACGATAATTTCGTCGACGACTGGGCCGCGGGGAAATACTACAAACTCTGGATGATGAAACAAACAGAAACTGCTGACCCCCGTGTGAAGTGGACACTTCATTTTGAACCCGCATCCTGATCGCTCAACCCAAATTTATTCAGATGAAACTTATTGTATCCATACTGCTTTCAGCCCTTTTAGCATTTGTCGCCGGCCTTTATTTTCCCTGGTGGGCATTCGCCGTAGCCGTATTCGCCGTAGGCGCACTCATTCCGCAGCAGCCATTCAAATCCTTTCTATCGGGGTTTACGGGTGTATTTCTGTTATGGCTCGCCTTATTGCTGTTCCTGAACGGCAGCAACAATGGAGTAATGGCAGATCGGGTGGGCAATATTCTATCTGTTAAAGGTGGCGCTGCTGTACTTATCCCGGTTACCTGTTTGCTTGGGGGCCTGATTGGCGGATTGGCGGCACTTTCAGGTGCATACCTCCGTAAACGATAAATCTTTACCATTTCTGTAACAGGAGGAAGGGTATTTTCGTTGTACAGCTTTATACTAATGAAAATACTGCTACCCCTTCTATTCTTACTGGCTTCCTTATCCTGCTTCGCAACGCGCATCAGCGGCAATGTAACAGATGAAAAAGGACAGCCGCTTCCCTTCGCCTCCATATTTGTAAAAGGCTCCACCATTGGCACCACCTCCGGAGAAAAAGGTACTTACCACCTTGATCTTCCTGCGGGAACCTACACTTTAGTGTGTCAGTATATTGGCCATACAAGGGCCGAGAAAAAAGTCGTGGTGGGCAATGCCGCGCTGACGGTTGATTTCAGTTTAAGCAAACAGGCACTGGACCTGGATGAAGTGGTGATACGGCCCGGAGGAGAAGATCCCGCCTATGAAATTATGCGGCAGGCCATAAAGAAAAGAAAGGATTATGTTGATCCGGTGGATGCTTTCACCTGCGAAGCTTACATAAAAACCATTGTAAGGACCGAAAAACTCCCCTCCCGCATTTTCGGACAGAAGATAGAAGAAAAAGATAAAGAAGAGATGGGCGTTGATTCAGCAGGAAAAGGTGTGATGTTTCTTTCTGAATCCATCACGGACATTGCGTTTAAAAAACCAGGGCAACTTAAACTGGAAGT
Organism: uncultured Flavihumibacter sp.; assembly: GCA_946482545.1. The sequence continues at coordinate 21,405 of CAMLRX010000019.1, forward strand.
GCGATCGGGCAGGCAAAGCGGTTCATCGGGTTACGGATTCAACTTCCCTACGTTCATCAATTTCTACGAGAATCAGGTCAACGTGATGGTGAGCCAGTTGAATCCACGCGGATTCGTTTCTCCCGTAGCTGATAATGCAATGAATTTCTACCGGTACAAATACCTCGGTTCTTTTGTGGAAGATGGAAAGGAAATTCATGATATACAGGTGATCGCTCGCCGAAAATATGAGCCGCTTTTTTCAGGCACCATCCGCATTACGGAAGGCGATTGGCGGATACACAGCCTCGACCTTGTGCTCACCAAAACGTCTCAACTGCAAATACTGGACAGCCTTTCCATCCGCCAGACGCAAGTGCCCGTGGCCCGGGATGTATGGCGCACAAAGGACCAGGTGGTATATTTTAATTTTGCGCAGTTCGGCATCAAAGCGAACGGGAACTTCCTGAACGTGTACAATAACTATAACCTTGATCCGGTTTTCGCTGAAAAATATTTCAACAAAACTTTGGTGAAGTACGATACCGCGGTGAATAAAAAGTCGAAGACTTACTGGGACAGCATCCGACCAGTGCCGTTGGAAACAGAGGAAATAAAGGATTATAAGGTGAAAGACAGCTTGTTCATCGCGGGCCGCGATTCCCTTCCCAGGAACCTGGACTCGTTGCGGAAACGGCAGGGGCCGGTTAAACCGATGCAGATCATCTGGTCAGGTGTGAACCGGAGCACTTTCCGGGAGAAAAATAATTTCAGTTACGGCATGGACGCGTTGGCGAAAGGCGTTAAATACAATACGGTGGAAGGGATTGCTCTACAGGCGCAGGGATATCTGAACAAACGCTGGAAGAACGGAGCCTCCGTCTCGCTCAGGCCCTTTGCCCGGTATGGTTTCAGCAACGAACACTTTAACGCCTGGGGAACGGTATCGTACACACGAAATAAACCCAGGGTGGCGGGGGAGCCTTTGTCGGCAAAAAGAGCGGGTACCTGGGAAGCTGGTGGCGGTAAAACAATCCTGCAATTCAACCGCGAGAAGCCCATCTCCGATATCATGAATGCCGCCTATACTTTGTTGCGCCGCAAAAACTATATGAAGTTGTATGAAACCTGGTTTGGCGCATTGGGCTGGAAAAAGAACTGGGAGAACGAATTCTCCATAGGCGTAGGGCTACGTTATGAAGACAGGCTTCCATTGGAGAATACCGCTGATTATTCTTTCTATTCCGATAAGACAAGAAACTTCACCCCCAATTATCCCGTTGAACAATTGAGCGGACCCTTTAACCGGCACCAGTCGGTGAATTTTCACCTTAGTTTCAGTTGGCAACCGGGGCAGCATTACATTGAATACCCATACCGGAAAGTTGCCATCGGATCTGATAAACCGGTTTTCAGTCTGAAGTATGAAAAAGGTATTCCCGATCTGCTCGGCAGCGAAAGTAATTTCGACAAATGGCAACTCGGGATCAGCGATGAAATGAATTTCAAATTGAAAGGACAGTTAAAATACCGCTGGAACATCGGTGGTTTCCTCAACAGGAAATCCGTTTTTATACAGGATTACCAGCATTTCAATGGGAACCAGACATTGTTCGCGGGGCAATACCTCAATAGTTTCCAGCTCGCACCTTATTACGCCAACAGCACTACGGCAGCCTTCTATACCACTGCGCACCTGGAGCATCATTTCAACGGGATGCTCACGAATAAGATACCCTTGTTCCGGCGACTGAACTGGAACCTGGTAGCAGGCGGCAACGCCTTCTACGTGCGGGAAAACAACAATTATATCGAAGGTTTTGCGGGTATCGAGAACATCTTCAAAGTACTGCGTGTAGATGTGGTGGGCTCATGGCTCAACGGCAGAACCGGTATGGTGGGATTAAGACTTGGTTTGGGCGGATTGATCGGTGGAAATATCCGTGCCGGAAACGAGTAGGTGTTTTTCTACCCGGGTCATTTCAGCATACATACATAACTTGCTTGCAGTAAAACAAGTGTGTATGGATCAGGTGAAGGAGCAGATTAAGTTTTATACGGAACTGTTGCGCGCGGCATTGTTGCTTAAAGTGGCATGTGCCTCGGGTATGGCATCCATTATTTTGAAAAACAGTTATTCGGGTTATGAAAGAGGATTGCTGGTATCAGGCATCTTACTTACCTTTGTTCTTCTCATTGCCACCACACTTTTATACAATAAGATCAAGAACTTAATCAAAAAGTTATGATAGAAGTGGTAATGGCAAACCTGAATTGGGTGATCGCAATTGTTGCATTTTGTATTCCCGCTCCAATCTATTGGGTTTTACTCGATGATTTTATTTCAGAAAAAAAAGAAAAGAGGCGCAAGAAATTGCTGGGTATACATGATATGCCCAGTGGGCCCCGGAATGATTCTATTTATTGAAAAGTAGAAGCTTCATCGTACCTTTGCGCCGTTCAGAAATTTTGTTCACCAGGCAAGTGTCCTTAAAATTTCATTTTAAATGGCAGTTCTACACAACCGGGTTTCCAATGAGGAACTCAAAAGGCGGCTCTATGCAGAAACGGAGTCCCGCACCACCATCTCTTTCTACCAGTATTTTCCCATCGGGGATCCCAAGGCTTTTCGGGACGAATGGTACCTGAAACTGAATGAATTAAAAGTATTCGGTCGTATTTACGTGGCTTCGGAAGGCGTGAACGCGCAGATTTCGGTTCCAACCCCCAATTTTGAAGCGCTGAAAAGTTACCTCTATGGTTTTCCCCCATTGGAAGGGTTGCGATTGAACATCGCGGTGGACGACGACGGGAAATCGTTCTGGGTGCTGCGCATCAAAGTGCGTGAAAAGATCGTTGCCGATGGTATTACCGATCCCGCTTTCGACATGCGGAACAAGGGGAGATACGTGGATGCAGTCGCTTTTAACCAGCTCACGGATGATCCTGATACGGTGGTGATCGATATGCGCAACCACTATGAATACGAAGTGGGACATTTTGATAAGGCCATTGAAGTGCCCAGTGATACGTTCAGGGAACAGTTGCCCATGGCCGTGGACATGCTGAAGCACGATAAGGATAAGAACATCATCATGTATTGCACAGGCGGCATACGTTGTGAAAAGGCCAGCGCGTACATGCTGCACAACGGGTTCAAAAACGTGTTTCACCTGGAAGGCGGTATTATACACTATGCCAACAAAGTGAAAGAACAGGGGTTGCCCAATAAGTTCCGCGGGAAAAACTTTGTGTTTGATGAACGACTGGGGGAACGTATTTCGGACGAAGTGATCGCGCAATGCCACCAGTGTGGTGCGCCCTGTGATACACATACCAATTGTAAGAACGACGGCTGCCATTTACTTTTCATCCAGTGCGAACAATGCGCCACCACCTTTAACGGATGCTGCAGCAAAGAATGTTATGAAACGGTTCAGCTTCCGGAAGAAGAACAGAAGTTAAAAAGAAAGGGAACCGATAATGGACAGATGATATTCAGTAAATCCAGGCAGGGACTAAAAAAGAAAATCGGTAAAGCGCCCGATCAGTTGCCGGAATAGTTGGCCAGCTTATACAATAAAGAATATGCTATAAAAAATGGGGGCTCTCGCCCCCATCCCCGTACCCTTTGTGCTACATCAGTAGAAACTGACCGTCTGTAGGATGATTTTTCATAAGTATTGAAATCGCGAATCTGAGGTTTTTCATTTTGTACAAAGCTATATGGAGAAGGTATCCTGTCATATAGACAAAACTCCGTTCTGCCATAGAAAAAAAACTATGCTTTAGATAAGTATGCCAGTACAATGGCAAGGTGCATAGCTGCAAGTAACATTACGGATATGGATAAACGAAGCATTGAAACAGGCTCGTAATACCTGATCTTTTGTTTTTTCATAAGTATTCGTTTATACATGATATAACAAAGGAATGCAGGTTTTGTGCCAGAAATGGTAAAAAATATTCGAATTATTTTAGATTTATTTCTTCGTTAAAGTGTTGATTTTAAGAAAGATAGAGATATGATCGTGTTTTTACTACTGCTGAATGGGTCTTTTTCTATACGCATACAGGGGGATTCCATTTATTTTTCGCTGTGATAACCCCGTGCGAAAGCACCCCCTAAAATCTCATCCATGAAAAGAACATCTGCAGGTCTTTTCCTGCTGTGCTGTTTGTTTATTTCGGCTTGTAGTGGCAATGGAAAAATCTTATCAGTTGAGGCAGATCTCGGACTGATTGTTTCAGTATTTCTTTTTTTAACCTCATTGCTGTTATCAATTGCATTGGTGCGTGTAAGAAAAAAACTGCGCAGAAGAATTAAGCGCCAATCGGAGGAATTGCGTGATGCCAGGCAACTGATGAACGAGTTGCAGCGCCAATGTACTTCCTTGCAGGATGAGAAAGAAGAAAGAGACTTTTTCTTTTCCATGGTGGTACACGACCTGAAAAGTCCGCTCCGTTTTTTAATGATGCGTGCCAGGCAACTCGCAGATGATGTCGCCAATGAACAACTGAACATTTCAAAAGAATCCATATCGGACCTTTGGGTGGAAGCAACCGCGGTTTACCACCTGGCGCTGGACATGCTGCTTTTACAGGAAATCAAGACGTTGGAAGAATTGCCTCAGGTGCAACGTATGGATATGGGGGCACTCATGAAAGATGTGGTGGAATTGTACAGTAAGATTGTGTCTTCCAAAGGCAATCAACTCGAAATGAAAGTGGCGCAGGGGCTGGAATTACTGGTGCCCTACGAATTAATTAAGGTGGTGGTGAGAAACCTGATTGATAACGCCAACAAGTTTACCGCTAACGGAAACATTCTTGTAATTGCCTTGCTCCACGAAAAACACCTTTCCATCGTAGTGGAAGATACCGGCATTGGCATGGACGAGCGGCAGTTACACATGCTGATGAACGCTTCTCCTGGCAACCGTGTTTCCATCGCCAGAACTTTTGGGATAGGCTATACTGTTATACATACGCTCCTTGAACGAATGAAAGGGAAGCTCAGTATTGTGAGTACGCCTGGAAAGGGGACACGTGTTACCGTGCGCATTCCTGTTCAGGTAAGTTCCATATGGTAGGCTTCCGCGAGTTTATTCAGTTCAATGATATTGGTAACGTGCAGCTTCTCGAAAATCCGCGCCTTGTGTGTGCCAATGGTAGAGGTGTGCAGTTTCAAACTGGCGGATATTTCAGATACAGACTTCCCCTGCACAAGATGACGCATCACCTCTGTTTCCCGGTCGGAAAGAAATTCGAAGGGGCTGTGCCGGGGAGGTTTCTTATCATCAAAGAAAAATGTCTCGATCAGTTTTTCACTCACATAAGGCTTATTGTACAGGAGAATCTGGGTAACCGAACGCAGAATTTCCGAATCGGAAGCATCTTTGCTGAGGTAACCGTAAACACCGAGTTTCTGGTAGCGCTTGGCAAAAATGTGCTCCGGACTCATCGAGAAAATGAGTATCCTGAGATGGGGTTGTTTGGCGAGCAGGAACTGCACCAGGCTGAACGAATCTGTATTGGGCATGTTAATGTCCATTACTACCAGGTCAAAAGCTGTTGATTTAATGTGCTCACTCACTTCTTCGCCACAACGGGCTTCAGTGATGGAAACGGCGATGCCGATTTTCTGTAGGAGATGCGCGAGACCCGACCGCACAATGGCGTGGTCGTCGGCGATAAGTATATGTTTCATGAGGCCAGGTTTTAAACGATATTTATTGTGACGATACCAATGGCATCAGTCCAAACCATATCACCCGGTAAAGTTAGCTAAACCACTGATTGCGCGGATAGAAATTTTTCTATTTGAATGCAGGGTTGAAACAAAACATGTTGAACGTAATAAATTGATTTTCACTAAGTTAAGCTTCTGCGCATGTTGCTTTTAGTCGTCTGAATATTTGAGCCGGCCAAAAAATCCAATTGCATACCGAAAACTGATTCGGTTATATCGAATTCATTTCAACCCTAAACAATCGCCCCTCTCCCCCGGGAGAGGCTAAGCAAACAACTCACTTGTAAACTTCACCTTAATCCCCGTCTGAAAATTCTCAATCGTTCTGAATATCTCTCTTAATGAAAGTTGCTCTATCCTTGTAAGCGCATTCAACGGATAATAATTATCCGGCTCAGTTTTATCAAGGATCAGTTGACGGGCCTGTTTCTTTAAACGCATTCCCATCAGTAAATAATAAGACTGCATCAGTTCCTGGTATTCCGTTTCGGTAAAAACGCCTTTTTCTTTCAGGGCCTTCAACCTTTCGCCCGTATTTACTTCGAAAATATGGTGTTTCAGTGCGTAAACACGAACGAGGTCAACAATAGGGGTCATTGCTTTTTTGATATCAAAAACTTCCTGTGTGCCTTTGGTGAAGGTGCGGATATTTTTAAAGAAAGTAAGTGGTGGCTTGTATTGAAGCGCGTTCTTGGCCAGGAAGAAAAACAGCTTTTCCTGTGGCTTCTGCAGTTCCTGATGGAGGAAGGCTTTCAACTCCTCCATAATTGTTTCGTCGCCGTACAGATACCTGCAATCGAAGAAGGTGGAGAATTTGATCACCGTCTCCGGAACGGATTCCTGCATCCAGCTTTCGTAGTTCCGTTTCCAGTGCGACAATGAATGCGTCCACTTCGGGTTCTTGGCCATGAACCCGCCGGTGCAGAAAACGAATCCGATATAATTGAGTTTCTCCGATACCTGCGTAGCAAAATCCAGGAAGTAAGCGCGCACTTCTTCACGGTGTTCGTTGGCTTTGTCTTCGTAAATAATGGCGTTGTCCTGGTCGGTTTTAAGCGTTTGTTCCTTCCTTCCTTCACTGCCCAGTACCATAAATACGAAGCGGGCAGGTGGTGGACCCATTGTTTCAATCACACTTTCAATCACTTTCAGCGCAATGGTATCGGAGATTGTGGTGATCACCTGGTTGGCGATGGCGGCATTCACGCCGCGTGTTAGCAGTTGCTGCACCATTTGCGGCACCTGTTCCCATTTCCTTTTCAACTCGTCTTCCGAGCGGGCCAGTTTCACGCTTTGGATAAACACCAGGGGCGATTGTGCTTGCTCGCTCAGGAGTTTGTTCCGGCTTAGAAACCCCACCGGCGCACCGTTCCGTTCCACCACCAGGTAACGGGTTTTGGTACGGAACATCATCAGGATGGCCTCATACACATAGGCTTCCGATGAAATGGTCACGATGGGATTGTCCATTATGGTTGAAATGGACTGGTCAGTAGCACCCTGTTCTGCGATTACACGGTCGCGGAGGGTGATATCGGTGGCAAAGCCAATAATACCGCCACTTTCATTAGTAATAAAGATGCAACTCACTTTGTGCAGCGCCATTTTTCTTGCGGCCTCAAAAACAGGTGTGGCTGCCGGGCAGGAAACAATGTCCCGCGTTTCAATACTTTCTATCCTGCGGGAATATATTTCTGCGGATGCGGCGAAATTGTCGTCGAATACGGGTGTTCGTTTGAAGAAATGCGCGAACTCTTCATTCATCATTCTTTTACCGAATTCTGCGGTAAAGTAGTTGTTGAAGGATTCGTATTCCTGGCAGAGTTGTTTGAACTCTTTGCGTGGCAGAAAGTACACTTTGGTGCCCTTCAGTGCCATTACCGTTCGCAGCGATTGCCTGCGGTTCAGCAGTACGGAAACGCCACCATAGCAATAACCTTTGTCGTGCAGCTCTACGAGCCGTTTGTTCTGCTGGGAGTCGTAAAAAAAGGATTCATAAGCTCCTTCGGCGATGATGTCCACACCTTTCATCGCGGTCACTTCCTGCTTGTAGATCAGGGTGTCTTTGGTATAATCGATTTCCTGAATGGCATTGGAAATGGCCTCCAGTTTCTCTATCGGCAACAGGTTGAAAGGAGGAACAGTCTGGAGGAAGCTGGTGTATTGGTTCATAAACAAAAGGCGATTAAAGCGGAAAGGAGGGTGATCATGAGGGCGAAAATGCCCCAGCCCGCTTTCCTGGAGATTTTTTTGGCCTGAAGAATTTCTTCTTTTTGTTGCCCGATGGTATGAATGGATATTTCTTTTCTGCGCAGCAATTCAAAAAAACACTGGGCTGTGGCGTTTACATCGGTGTAGGCGTTGTGCTGGTTGCCGAGTTCTCGCTGGAACAGTCTTTCATAGAGATCCCCGAGGCGGAAGAACTTTTTCTGCGGATGCCGCACCAGGTGCCGGGTGGCCTGCATGGTGCAATAGCTGGGGTATTGCTGAATAATGTTCTCCATCCCCGATCGGTAATATTCCGCGCCGGCGAGGTGAAGGTCCAGTTCAATGAAGTGGCCGATAACCACGGGGTTGAAGGCGATCAAATCTGCTGTCAGCAATTCCATTACTTTTCGTCTCGGTTCACCATTACTGTCCAAAAATGCGCGGGTGATGCCATGTACCTGAATTGATTCCGGGGTTACCGTGAAATCCGGGTCGCCGATATAATGATTTTCCTGCTTGATCAAGCGGCCTTCAACCGTGTAGACGGTCCAGGAGAATTGCACCGCATGCGGCCAGTTGCCTTCCACCGAATAAGGGAGGTCCCATTTTTTCGGTAAGCCGGATGTTTCCGTATCAATAAAAAGAAGGAATGGTCTCACGAAGGCTGATGATGGTAACAGTTAAGTCGTCAAATATACAATTTTATATACTGTATCTTGCAGCCGATGAAGTGGCATTCCTATCTAAATACAGCGGCGCAGGTACTCGGTGCTTACCGGGGTGAACTTCCCTTCCATCATTTTATCCGGCAATTCTTTAAGCAGGATAAGAAATACGGTTCCCGAGACAGGCGCATGATCTCCCAACTATGTTATGGTTACCTCCGGTTGGGCGGCGCTTTGAAAGAAGAGCCGGTAGAGTATAGGATACTCGCCGGGTATTTCCTGACCGTTACGCACCGCGATGAATTGCTGCAAACCTTCAGGCCGGAATGGTTCGCCTGGTGGGAAGGCCATCCCGCCGCTACCTTAACTGAACGGATGGCGCTGCTCCAACAAACATACTCCGCTTTTCAGGTAGAGGATATTTTTCCGCTCCAGGAGAAACTCGGCGCTATTTCAGATAGAAACCAGTTTTTCAAAGCACACCTCGTACAGCCCGATGTGTACCTCCGGATCAGGCCCGGACATAAAAAGACCGTATTGCTGAAACTGGAAAACGCCGGTATAGCTTTCCGGCTGATCGCCCCGGCCACCATTGCAGTGGGCGCCACCGCTCCGCTCGATCAGGTACTGGAACTGAACCGGGAAGCCGTGATACAGGATGCCAGTTCACAAATGGTGGGGGAACTGATGGAAGAAATGAAAACATTGCTGCCGGAAAAAGGGCTGAAAGTATGGGATTGCTGCGCCGCGAGTGGTGGGAAATCCATTCTCGTGAAAGATGTGGTGGGGAAAATGGAACTTACCGTGTCCGATGTCAGGGAATCTGTATTGCACAACCTGCGGTCGCGGATGAAAGAAGCGGGTATCGGAGGCTATAAAGCGCTGGTGGCCGATCTGGCCAATCCTTCAGCGTTTATTCCCCTCGAAAAGCAAAGTTTCGACCTGATTATTGCCGATGTGCCTTGCAGTGGATCAGGAACCTGGGCCAGAACGCCGGAACAGCTTGCCACATTCAAAGAAGCCGATCTTGGGAAATACACTACACTTCAGGAAAAGATCGTTTCCAGGGTATTGCCCTACTTAAAGAAGGGGGGAACCTTGTTGTACATCACCTGTTCTGTTTTCAGGGAAGAAAATGAGGACAGAGTTACATGGTTACAACAGGAAAAAGGTTTGAATCTGGTGAAGGCTACTTACCTGGAGGGATATGCGCAAAAAGCCGATACGCTGTACGCGGCTTTCTTTACCGCCTGATAACGGGGATCATATTTTTTTGTGTACCGTCAGTGGTTTGCAGGTAATATACACCTGCTGCGAGTTTGAGCAGTCCACGAAACTCAACAGTGTAATATTGTTCTTTACGCACCACAAGCTGTTTATTGTCGATCGGCTTACCACTGAGGTCTACCAGTCTTAATTGTAAGGTGCCATCAGCCTCTGCTTTGAAAGCAACTTTCAGTTCATCATCAAATGGAACGGGGTAAGCTTTTATATTATTCTTCCCCAGGATTTGCTGGTAATTTTTTTGTTCTTTCTGCCTGGAGAGGATATCATGCGCTTTTTTGAAATTGGGAATCCCGTATCCATATCTTTCATTCGGCGCATCATAGCGGTCACTGCTTTGTTCCACGGCGCGTATGATTTCCATATTACCGCAATCTGGAAATGCCTGCCACAAACAGGCCACCAAGCCCGCCAGGTTAGGGTTCGCGAAAGAGGTGCCGTTGCTGGAAATCGCATTGCCGGCAGTATTAGACAATACGGTGTTTTGCCCTACCGATACAGCATTGGGCCTTATCTTCCCGCCATAAGCCGGCCCCCAACTGGAGAAGCCTGCGATTTGTCCGGAAACATTAATTGCGCCTACGGTAAGAATACTATCAGCATCGCCGGGGCAGGAGACGAATTTGTTTTCATTATTAAGGTTCCCGTTGTTCCCGGCACTGTTCATGACCAGTATGCCTTTGGCTGCGGCCATGTCTGCTGCACGGGTAATCAGGCTTGTATTGCCATCGCGTTGCGGGTAACTGTAGTTGAATGCGGGATCGTCAAAATCCAGGTAGCCCAGGGAAGAAGATATCATATCGGCTCCGGCGCTGTCTGCTTTTTCCGCAGCTACCAGCCAGGCCTGTTCTTCGTAAGGGTATTCCCTTGCGGCGTTTTCCGTGCGGAAAAGCAGGTATTGCGCGTACGGAGCGGAACCCACCATAACGCCAGGGCGGTTGGCTGCCAGTGTGGAAAGGCACTGCATACCATGCGGGTGGTCCTCGTTTACGGATGCTTCATTGTTTATAAAATCCCACTCCATCAATATCCTGTTCTGAAGGCGCAGGCTATCAAACATGGGATTGGTTTTATAACCCTGGAAACCTGCATCCAGTACGGCGATGAGCATGTTTTCGCCACGAAGTCCCTTACTATGGAGGAACTCGCCTTCATGTATATGAATTTGCGGATAACTATTGCCGTAATTCAAGGGGGTATTGGTGATCCTGGGCTGAACAGATAACGCTTCTTCGTTTTCTGAAACGAACTTTTCTGTGCGTTTCTCCGGAACGGGAGCATCCATTCTGGCCGACATCCGGCCATCCCCGGCAACAAAAGGCAACGCGCGTATCCGTTGCAATACAGCCGGGTCCGTGGTTTGAATAAGCGCCTGGTTCATCCATCGGGAACTGTTCAACACAGTAGCGCCTGCTTTCCGGATACTATCGAGGAACGCCGGGTTTACCGGAAGGTCGGTACTGTCCAGTGCGATCTTGTGAAACTTCTTTCTGGAAATAGCGCGCGGAGATAGAAATGCTTCCGGCTTACTCAGTTGAAACGGGGTGCCTTTTTTTGTGGTGAAGCGAACATAATGGTAGCCCGTTTGCGCCTTACACAGAAAGGCGCAGCCCAGCAGGAATGCTGTAAATGCTATGATGATCGCTTTATTCAGTGATGACTTTTTTAGGTCAGTTATGGTCTATCATCCTGAGCCGGATACCATAAGTTCCATCCATATATTTACCTGAAGCTGGAGGTGTATTGCCGGCCTGGTATTCTTTATGGAGGAATTCCTTATAGATCAGCCCGATGCCTTTTCCATATACTTCAACTGCATAGTTTTTTTCAAAGTAGTTCAGCTTATCCGATTCAGAGCCGATCTCTTCATCCCGTTGGTGAATGGTGATCGTGCTGTCAACGGTTTTCATCGGTGTTTCAAAAGGCATGCCTACCTGCTCATAAATGTAATCCCAGCCATCCATGTATTTGAAAGGAGAGGAAGGGGAGTAGGTATCGATGTAGCTGTTGCCTTTCCAACTGAAGTTCTCCCTGATCGGAAGTTGCAGTTTCATGAAACGAAGGTTGTCCTCGTTGCTTTCACCTGTTTTGCCGTTGTGCGTGATGGAATAGGTGGCAATTGGCTTCCAGGTGCCTGTGCCATCGAGGTTACGGATAGAACGCACCACCCGGTAAGAAGGGCGGTTCATGCCGTCTGTGATTTCTGCATCTACCAGATCGCGTGCCTGGTAGGAAACCGTTTTGAATGCGGTTCCGAAGTTCTGGGTAATGGTGGAGTCCAGTTGGTAAATGATGTATTTACCCGGCACCATGGGCCAGTAATCAGCCAGGGACGCGGTTTCCAATGTTTCCGTTTCTTTGCTGCATCCGACGGCCAGCAGCGAGATGGCCAGTCCGGAAAGAAAAATCCTGAAAAAATGCTTCATGGTTCTTTGAGGTTCACCAGGTTATGAAACGGTATTCAGCGGCGCTTATTGCCTTTACGAAATAATTGCACGTTGGATGATACCCCCGCCAATCACATGGTCACCTTCGTAGAAGACCGCGCTCTGACCGGGTGCTATGCCTTTAACGGGCGCGTTGAACCTTACATTCACGCCGCCATCTTTGTTAGACAGTTCGGCTACAGCGCCACGGTCTTTGTACCGTATTTTTGTAATGGCTTCCATGCCATCGGTAATTGTATCGTATTTGATCATGTTCACTTTGCCCACGAACATATCGTTCCGATCCAGATCGGGCTCATCACCAAGCACCACAGTATTTGTTTCGGGGAAGATATCTGTTACATAAATGGGCCTTCCCAGGGTAATATCCAGGCCTTTCCGTTGGCCAATGGTGTAAAATGGGTATCCTTTATGTTGCCCTAATACCTTACCGGTTTTGTCCACAAAATTGCCGCCGGCCACGCGTTCTTCGAGGCCGTCCACTTTTCTTTTCAGGAAGCCGCGGTAGTCGTTGTCGGGCACAAAGCAGATTTCATAGCTTTCGGCTTTTTTAGCGAGTTCTGGATAGCCCATGTCCATCGCCATTTGCCTGATCTCGGATTTATGGTATCCTCCCAGTGGCAGCAGTGTTCTGCTCAGAAGATCCTGCTGAAGTCCCCACAATACATAGCTCTGGTCTTTGGTTTCATCTTTTCCTTTGCTGATGAAATACCTGCCGTTGTCGTGTTGGTGGATGCTGGCGTAATGTCCGGTGGCGATGAATTCGCAATCCAGCGCATCGGCTCTTTTTAAAAGCGCCCGCCATTTGATATGTGTATTACACATCACGCAGGGGTTGGGGGTTCTCCCGGCGAGGTATTCTTCCACGAAATTTTCCACGACAAAATCACCGAATTCGTCTCTGATGTCCAGGATGAAATGGGAGAAACCGTGTTCCACGGCTGCCATACGTGCGTCGTTGAAAGAATCGAGGTTGCAGCAGCCGGTCTCTTTTTTGCCGGTGCTTCCTCCGCTGGTGGCGTAATCCCATGTTTTCATGGTGATGCCTACTACTTCATAACCTTGTTGGTGCAGCATTAAAGCGGTGACGGTGCTATCAATTCCGCCGCTCATTGCCACCAGTACTTTTCCTTTTCTGCTCATATTTTATTGATTCAAAGTCAATTTTTACAGCTACATCAATTGGTGTGCGCTGCAAAGGTACGAAGCCGCGCGCTAAAAGCTACCAGGTGTTTTGACCAGCGTTTTTTCGGTGTTTTTCTCAGGGTATGCTGTATAAAACACGGTTTTCCGGCAGCAAAAGGCCGGATATTTTTGCTGAAACAAAATGAAAAGAAAGTGAATGTGCAGCATGTTTTTATTCATTGTGCCTTTTTTGCCGGGAACGAAAGGCACAGGATCGACCCATCCTGGCGGGGGCGGATCAACCGGCAGATTGTTGTATTGCTGAGGCAGTTGAAGCACCAGGCCCACCTGGTATATTGTATGTCTGATCAGCTTCATGTGATCCTTAAACTAAGCCCGGAAACGCCGCTCCACGAGCTGGCAGGCCGGATCAGGGAAAATACGCTCCAGATGATCAATGGCGTATTGCAGCCCCGCGGGAGGTTTTACTGGATGCCCGGCTATGCGGCGAACAGCATTAGCCGCGCGGAAATGACAGAAGTGGTGCGGAAAATCCGCTCCTGGGACAGAGAAGGTTGTGACGACTTCAACGAGGCGTTCCAAGATTTACCGGTGAATGGTCCGCCAGTGCCGGGAACGGAAAATGGAATTAAATAATTTGGCTAAATTGCCGGCTCATATTTTTCAACTCAGAACTATGATTAAAATGCAGGTTATTGGCAATCTGGGAAAAGATTGCCTGGTGAACAATGTAAATGGAAGAACGGTGATCAATTTCAGCGTGGCGCACACCGAAAAGATCAAAGATGCACAGGGTAATCTCAAGGATAAAACGATCTGGGTGGAATGTGCATACTGGACAGATCGTACAGGAATCTCTCCTTACCTGAAAAAAGGGACACAGGTATATGTGGACGGAGCGCCAGATATCAGAACATACACCACCAATGATGGCAGAAACGGCGCAAGCCTTTCACTTAGAGTTTCGTCCGTTCAGTTGCTGGGAGGCCGCAGCGAAGGTGGGGCACCGGAAGGTGGCGGATACAGTGGCGGTTACGCAGGTGGACAAACCAGTGGCAATGGCGGCAATAGTTATAGCGCTCCTTCCGCGCCTGCAGGCAACGATGGCGGAGCTGATGATTTACCGTTCTGATTAAAGCAGGAAACAGGAAAATGAAATAAATCTCCCGGTTGCCGATATGGTTATTGCCACAGATCGGGGCCAGGTTATAAAGGAAGGTTGTATCGGTTCAGGTGCAGCCTTCCAAAGTATTGGGGTGTTCTGGAAATAGAACATAAACTAAACGAATGGAAACAAGCACATTTTCTTACGGGCAATTGAATGCATTCACGAAAGCTGTTTTTCTGGCGATAGGTTGCTCCGAACCTGATGCAGCACTGGCAGCAGAAGTGTTGCTGAGCGCAGACTTAAGAGGCGTTGATTCACATGGTGTGGCCAGGTTGAGCGGTTATGTACGCTTGTGGGAAGCGGGCCGCATCAATGCCACACCCAACATCAGAGTGGTACATGAAACGCCCTCCACTGCTGTGGTGGATGGCGACAGTGGACTTGGACTTGTGGTGGCGCCTTTCGCGATGCGAATCGCCATTGATAAGGCTGCAAATGCAGGAACGGGTTGGGTAAGTGTACGCAATTCTAATCATTACGGTATTGCAGGCTATCACGCCATGATGGCACTGGAAAAAGATATGATCGGCATGAGCATGACCAATGCAAGTCCATTGGTGGCTCCGACTTTTTCTACCGAAAGACTGCTTGGCACCAATCCTATTTGTGTTGCTATTCCCGGTGGAAAGGAGCCTGCTTTTGTGGCGGACATGGCCACTACAACCGCAGCGAATGGTAAACTGGAAATCCTGCAACGCAAACAACAGCCCGCGCCAGCGGGCTGGATACAGGACAAAGAGGGCAACTCTACGTCGGATGCGCACGCACTGAAAACAGGGGGCGCATTGCTGCCATTGGGGGGCACAAGGGAACAGGGAAGCCACAAAGGGTATGCACTTGGCTCAATCGTAGACATATTCTCCGCTGTGCTGAGCGGGGCAAACTATGGTCCTTGGGTTCCTCCTTTTCCCGCGTATGTGCCCATGCCTGAAAATATGCCCGGCAAAGGCATCGGGCACTTCTTTGGTGCGATGCGGGTAGATGCTTTCAGACCCAAAGAAGAATTCTTTAAAGATATGGAGCAATGGATCACCAGGTTCAGGAACGCGAAACCCATTCCGGGAGAAGAGAAAGTACTGATACCGGGAGATCCGGAAAGAAGCTATGAAGCCATCCGCAGAGTAGAAGGGATACCGCTGCTCCGGCCTGTAGTAGAAGATTTGAGTGCACTGGCGCAAAAATTCGGTTGCAAGCTTTAACTTCGTGGCCCGAAACAAAACATCACAAACCAACCGTTGATTGTCTGTTGAACAGGAGGTAATCAAATACTGCTCCGCGATTGCTCCAGGCACCCATCTGGTCTAAATCAATTGTATGAAAGTTATGAAATTTGGGGGCACCTCCGTAGGTAAACCCGAAAGAATGCATGAGGTGGGAAGACTCATCACACGTGATGAAGAACCTACTATTGTGATCCTGAGCGCACTGAGCGGAACCACAAATACCCTGGTGGCCATCGGAGATGCGATGAGCAAAAACGATAAAGAAACCGCCAAACAGAAGATCGACGAATTATACGCCCACTACCAGCAGTTCCTGAAAGATCTCCTGAAACAGGAAGCCACATACAATAAAGCAAAGGCCATCATTGATGAGCATTTCGAGTTCCTGAACATCATTCTCAAAATCTCTTTCAACGAGGCACTTAATAAAGATATTCTCGCACAGGGCGAACTGATGAGTACCAAAATGTTCAGTGCTTACCTGGAAGAAGCTGGTATTGACCATGCCCTGCTGCCCGCCCTGGAATTCATGCGCATCGATGCGTACGATGAACCCCAGGTGCCCGTGATCAGCGAAAAACTCAAAGCGCTTATCGAAGAGCACAAAGGCAAAAAACTGTTCATCACCCAGGGATATATCTGCCGCAACGCAAGGGGAGAGGTGGACAACCTGAAGCGTGGCGGGAGCGACTACAGCGCTTCACTGATCGCCGCTGCCATTAAAGCAAGCGTTTGCGAAATATGGACGGACATCGACGGCATGCACAACAATGATCCGCGCGTAGTGAAAAAAACTGTGCCCATCGAGCAACTCAGTTTCGATGAAGCAGCGGAGTTGGCTTACTTCGGTGCTAAAATCCTGCACCCGGCATCCATCTGGCCTGCCCAGATGTACAATGTGCCCGTGAAACTGCTCAATACCATGCAGCCCGAAGCCAAAGGCACCACCATCATGGCGGAAGCCGGATCCGTTGGCGTGAAAGCCGTGGCCGCAAAGGATGGCATCATCGCCATTAAGATCAAGAGCAGCCGCATGTTGCTCGCCTACGGATTCCTCCGCAAAATTTTCGAGGTTTTCGAAAAATACCGTACCCCGATCGATATGATCACCACTTCCGAAGTGGCAGTCTCCCTCACGATCGACAGCAATACCTACCTGAAAGAGATCGTGAAAGAACTCGAACCATTCGGTACCATCGAAGTGGACGCGAACCACACCATCGTTTCCGTAGTAGGCAACGAAATCGTGAAAACCACGGATATGCTGCAAAGGCTTTTCGAAGCACTTTCCCCAATACCCGTGCGCATGGTAAGCTATGGCGGAAGCAAACATAATGTTTCCATCCTCGTACCTTCGGATTACAAAACTGAAACGCTTCAATTGCTCAACAAAGGCGTTTTCGGTTTGGAGTAAATGAGAAGAATACATTTAAAATAAAAAGAGGCTATATCGTTCATCCGATATAGCCTCTTCCATTTTAATCAACGCAAATAGCGTTTTTTTATGATTTCTCTTTTTCTTCTTATTAAATAAAAAGTTTGATAGAAAAGCGCGCTAAATAAACACAAGTAAAACCTTACCTCACTAACCTCTCCTCATACAACAGCCCTTTGCGTCGTGGCGTCGTGGCGTGAAATTAAATCCTCCACTTAAAAAGCCCCAAACACAAACAAGGCTTTCATACAAAAGCGCTTAAGAAACGCATATCCTCCCCATAACCACTATTCATTCAACCACTCTGCGAGGGACGAAGCAGTGCGTCTTCGCTCCTTAGCGTTCTTTGCGTGGGACAAAACAATTGCGTGAAAAAAACTAAAGCACCACCATCGCATCCCCATAACTAAAGAACCTGTACTTATCCTTAATCGCTTTCTTATAAGCTTCCATCGCCAGATCATACCCCGCAAAAGCGCAAGTCATAATCAGCAGACTGGTCTTAGGCAGATGAAAATTCGTAATCAGCGAATCCGCAATAGAAAACTCGTAAGGAGGATGGATAAACGTATTGGTCCATCCTTCAGAAGGCTTCAGCAGTTTCTGCGCGGTAAAAGAAGATTCGATAGCCCGCATGGTAGTAGTACCCACGGAGCAGATGCGGTGGCCGGTTTCCCGTGCTTTGTTCACGAGCTTGCAGGCTTCCTCATCAATTTTGTAATACTCGGCATCCATTTTATGTTTGCTGAGGTCCTCCACTTCGATGGGTCTGAAAGTACCCAGCCCGGTATGAAGTGTGATTTCTGCAAAACGAACCCCTTTGATTTCAAGGCGTTTGATCAGTTCTTTGGAGAAGTGCAGACCCGCAGTTGGCGCGGCAACAGCGCCTTCATGTTTGGCGTAAACCGTCTGGTAACGCTCTTTATCGTCTTCGTCGGGTTTGCGCTTAATGTATTTTGGAAGCGGTGTTTCACCAAGGAACTCCAGCATCTGGCGGAATTCATCATCGGTGCCGTCCCACAGGAAACGGATGGTACGACCACGGGAAGTGGTGTTGTCGATTACTTCTGCCACCAGTTCATCGTTATCGCCGAAATAAAGTTTGTTGCCAACACGGATTTTACGGGCGGGATCCACGATCACATCCCATAAGCGGTTAGGCTTGTTGAGTTCGCGCAGCAGGAAAACCTCGATCTTCGCGCCGGTTTTCTCTTTACGGCCATACATACGCGCAGGGAAAACTTTGGTATTGTTAACGACCATGCAATCTTTGTCGTCGAAATAATCCAGGATGTCTTTGAAATTCTTGTTCTCGATCTGGCCGGTTTTGCGGTGCACCACCATCAAACGGCTGTCTTCACGTCTTTTGGCAGGATTTTGTGCGATAAGGTTTAAAGGAAGATCAAATTTGAACTGAGATAACTTCATATATGAATCACGGTTTATTGTAAATTTTCAGCCGCATGCAACAAACCGGGCGCAGAGGAAGTGTAGGATATCTGCAATACTACCTGATCTTACGGAACCAGGATTGTTCATGTTACGGCATGAATCAAAGCCCGCAAAAATAGTATATTTTTCTAATCCGGCAAAATTCTGCCATCGGCTATGGATTTTGGCTGCAATGATTATCTTAGTGGCGAGGCGCTTTTCTTGTAAGGAACTCATTTTCACCTTTTAATGTTTATCCTGTGAAACAGCCTTCCCTAAAAAATGAAACGAGGATGAAAAAATTACTGGCCCTGGTATTATGGGTGCTTACAGGAACTTCTGCCATTGCGCAATCACAAAAGAAATACCCCAGCTTACTTTGGGAAATATCCGGGAACGGATTAAAATCGCCATCATATCTGTTCGGAACGATGCACGTGAGCAGCAAAATGGCCTTTCACCTGAGTGACTCATTTTACAATAGTATCCGCTCCGTGGATATGGTGGCGCTGGAACTTGATCCTTTGAAATGGCAGGATGAACTTTTTGTGTCGCAGGACAAACAAAAGAAGTTGCGCAGTTTTTCCACGCAGGCTTCGGGTTTTTACATCATGGAAAAGTCGTTCCAACTGAAACGCTTTGAAGACGACCTCAAAAAAGCGCTGGGCGAGGAGCCGCTGGTATTAAACAGCCTGCTGTACCGGACCTACAAACAGCGATCAGATTTTGAAGAAGATACTTACCTGGACCTTTATATCTTCCAAACGGCACGGAAGATGGGTAAGCGTTCCACCGGGGTTGAAGATTTCTTCGAAACGGAAAGATTGATCACGGAAGCCTACCTGGATATGGCGAAGGAGAAAAAGAAGAAGACCGTGAATGAGGATGAACCTACCTATGATCTTGAAAAGAAAGCGCAGGAAGCCTACCGTAAGGGAGACCTGGACGAACTGGATTCTCTCGAAAAGAAAATGCAGCGCTCCGATGCTTTCATGGAGAAGTTCATGTTCCTGCGCAATGAAATTCAGGCCAATTCTATTGATACCATTCTCAAAAAGCAAAGTCTTTTCGTAGGTGTAGGCGCAGCACACCTTCCGGGCGAAAGAGGGGTGATTGAACTGCTCCGGAAAAAGGGCTATCAACTGAGGCCCGTATTGATGCAGGACCGCGATGCCCGTCAGAAGGAAGAGATAGACCAACTCCATGTTCCGGTTAAATTCGAAGTGTTCCGGGAGGAACAGGGCTTATTTTCCGCCGAAACGCCCTGGGGGAAAATGTATAAGAAAGAAGAGGAGACCAGCGCTTACATGGGCTGGCAATACGCTGATATGCAGAACGGCGCTTATTACTCCGCCACGCGACTGGGAACACATGCATGTTTAACAGGGGTTTCCGAAGAAGTGGTGATGAAGAAACTCGATAGCATGTTGTATGAAAGTATTCCGGGGAAAATCATTTCTTCCGAACCTTTCACTGAAAACGGCTATCGCGGTAAAATGATTGTGAACAGGACACGAAGGGGCGACACGCAGCAATACAAAATATTCATTACTCCCTTTGATGTATGGATTTTTAAGGTGAGCGGTTCCGGTGATTATGCCTCCGGCGAAGAAGCAAAGCGTTTCCTGGCTTCCGCGAAACTTCCAGGGAAAATTACAGGAGCATGGAAAACCATCGCTCCGCCCCGCGGAGGATACACGATTTCCATGCCTGCATTTTCCACCACCGTGAACAATACTGCGGCGGATGGAAGAACTGAAATTACCGCCACCGATCCGGCTACCGGAAATGCGTATGCACTGTGGAAACAAACCATTCAGCAATTGAGTTTTATTGAGGAAGACAGTTTCTACATTGGACTCGTGGAAGAAAGTTTTAAAAGGGGAGAACTGATCGAGAAAACCCTCTCCAGGAAACAAGGGAGCCACAACGGTATTCCCTGTATCAATGCCCTCTATAAGATGAAAGACGATGGATATCTCCGTGCACGTTTTGTTACTACAGGCAACGATATTTATGTTCTGCTGGCAAGAAGCAGGCAGAAAGAAGCCGCACATGAGCCATTCTTTTCGTCTTTTTCCGTTACGCCGTACCGTTATAATACTTTCCACGATTACCGTGATACTCTGTTTGGTATCCAGGTGAAAATCCCCCAACTACCTGACCTTGATCCGGAATTACGTTCCTTGTTGCATAAATCAACTTCAGATGAATACCTCAACAGTATTCCGGATTATTTCCAATACCAGGAGAAAAAAAAGTATGCGCATTTTGAGGATAAAGCAACAGGTGAAGGGGTGTACGTTTCTCTCACTGAATTTCCCAGGTATTATTTTGTAAAGGATACGGCTACTTTCTGGAAGAAAGAACTGCGCGAAGAAGAGATCAGGGAAGACCTGATCCTGCATTCCAAGAGGATGGTCTCCCAGCCCGACGGTGCTTTCGGCTACGAAATCATCTTACGTGATACGAATAGCCGCAAGCAGATCTGGCTGTTGGCCATGTTGCAGCAAAACCGCCTGTACAGAGTATTGTACGCTTCCGACAGCACAGCGGTATCTCCTTTCGCCACCACATTTTATGCCTCATTCGTTCCATTGAAGGTGCTGGGAGAAAAGGCGGTGACGGAGCGCAAATCCTCCGTGTTTTTCGCTGACTATCATAGTGCTGATTCCGCTACCCGGAAGCGCGCCACAGAAGCGATTCCCTACATGTATTTCGGACCGGATGATGTGGACAGCCTCACGGCGAACATCAGGCGTTTACGCGTGGGCGATAAAGATTACCTTTCCCGGAAAACCAATTTCATCAAAGAACTTGGTTATATACGAGACAGCACCGTAACCAACAAGCTTGTAGACGCACTTTCAACGATATTTATCGCCTCCGGCGATACCACTGCAATGCAAAATGCCGTGCTGGAAGCCCTCGCCGCCAACCGCACGAAAGCTTCTTATGAATTGCTGGGCAAACTGCTCAAAGAAAGTCCGCCGGTGTACGAGGAAATGTATGAGTACGACCAGTTCTTCGGAAAACTCTACGATTCACTTCAGCTTTCAGCCACCCTTTTCCCTGATTTGATGGACCTCTCAGCAGTAGAGGATTACAAACCATATATACAGGGACTGCTTATTCATTTGTGCGACAGCAGCCTGCTGGATGCCGCCATTTACAAACGGTACTTTCCCCAGATTTATGTTGACGCACGGATGGAACTGAAAAAAATGCAGGTGGGCGACGAAAAAAGAATGGACCGCGAAGAAGAGGACGGGGATATGATTGAAGATGGTGGAGAAGACCGTACAGGATTGCCTGTATATACTTACGCACGCTTACTGGCACCTTTTTACGCCCAGCACAACAATGTGCAACTTTATTTTAAAAGGCTGCTTGAAGTGCGCGATGAACGGACGAAGCTCACCATCGCAACGCTGATGCTGGAACAAAAGATTCCGATTCCTGATACCATGTACCATTACCTCGCTTCACGCGTGGTAACTTCGGCTGCCTGGTTGCGTGCACTGGAGAAACAGCGTATGGCCTCAAAGTTCCCCGCAGTATTTAAAAAGCAGGTGGATATTTCAAGGAGTTTGCTGCTGGAGTCGGAAGGATATGAACAGTTCCACGCCATTGAAATGAAGGGGCGTTCCTGGGTGGCGATAAAAGGCAGAGCTGGATGGGTGTATTTTTTCCGTTACAAAATATTGCCGGACGATGAATGGCAGATGGGACTTTCCGGAATTCAGCCTGCCAACGAAAAGCTCGTAGAGGTGAAAGGCGACCTTGTCCGGCTCACGAAAAAGACCATAAATGCCGGAAAGCCACAGGAGGAGCAGTTCCAGGACCAACTGATCAGGCTCATTTTTGAGCGCAGGGAGAGTTCCGCTGGTTTCTTTAATGAATATGACCGCTATTAAATCAATTGACCTTTTTCCATCCGGAGAATCCGGTCGCAAAAATAACGCACCACTTCACGGTCATGGGAAATAAACAATAGGGTGAGGTTGAACCGTGCTTTTAACTCATTCAGGAGATTGAGTACCTGGGCCTGAACGCTTACATCCAGCGCAGATACGGATTCATCGCAAACGATGAATGCCGGTTCCATGGAAAGCGCCCGGGCGATGGAAATCCGTTGCCGCTGTCCGCCAGAAAACTCATGCGGATATTTGGTGATGGAAGAACCCGGTAATTGTACGTGATTCAGTAGTTCAAGCACCCGTTTTTTTCTGGCGTTTCGGTCGGGGAAAATACCGTGTACCAGCATAGGCTCTTCCAGCAGCGCACCCACGGTTTTGGAAGGGTTCAGGGAAGAATAAGGATCCTGGAAGATCAACTGCATCTTCCGCCTGAGTTTTTTCCATTGGGCCGGACTCAGTTGGGTGATGTTCTCCCCCTCAAAGCGAACTTCAGTTTCTTTTTCGGGCGCTACCAGGTGGAGCAGTGCTCTTCCTGTGGTGGTTTTCCCACATCCTGAAGGACCGGTTAAGCCCAAGGTCTCTCCTTTAAAAATATCAAAAGAGATATTGTCCACGGCCCTGAAAGCAGTCTTTTTCCCATTTATGGCTGTCCGGTGGTGGAGCACGGACATATTTTTAACGGAGATCAATACTTCTTTTTCGGGTGGTGCAATGGGTATAATTGGAGGAGATTCTCGGTGATATATTCCGGATGTCATCAATTGCTGAACATTGGGTAGTGGCGTGCCTTTGGCATACAAAGCTGGGCGGCAGGCAAGCAGCGCACTGGTATAAGGATGTTCAGCCTGGGTGAAGATGTTGCTTGTGGTATTGTTTTCCACCAGCTCGCCCTTATACATGACGAGTATGCGATCGGCGGTATTTTCAACCAATCCCAGGTCATGTGTAATAAAAAGGATCGCGAGTTGTTGTTCCTGCTGCAACTGCCGGAGCAGGGCCACAATGGAGCGCTGCACATCATAATCTAGCGCTGTGGTGGGTTCATCGCAAATCAGCAAAGATGGACCGCAACTCACGGCCAGGGCAATCATCACCCTTTGCTTCTGTCCGCCACTGATTTCGTGCGGGTATTTGTGGATGATCTTTTCAGGTTCGGGCAACTCCACTTTCCGGCAAAGCGCTATGGCTTTTTCACGGGCTTGTGTATGAGAAATGCCCTGGTGGCGCACCATCGCTTCCATGATCTGTTCTCCGCACGTTAGTAACGGGTTGAGCGAAGTCATCGGTTCCTGGAAGATCATGGCCGCTTCTTTACCGCGCAACGCGGCCATTTCTTTTTCCCCGGCATTCGTAACAGTAACAGCCGTATTGTTTTTAGTGTGCAGTACAATTTCGCCTTCATAAACTGTTGTATTTCTATCCAGCAATTGCAGGATAGAAAGCGCGGTTACTGATTTACCTGAGCCGGATTCGCCTACCAGTGCCACCCATTCTCCTTTTTGGATGGAACAATTCAGTTTATGAACGGCCCGGAAAGTATTTTCCGCTCCCTGGAAGGTAATGGAAAGGTCTTTGATGGAAAGAATAGTACTCAAAAGCTGTATTCGTTTCAGTTTTAAAACCGGAGGTGCCTTACCGTTAGTCCGTCGTTGATGAGCTGTTTCAGGGAATCGATCCCTATTTTAAGGTGATTTTCTACGAACTTACCGGTGATTTGCTTGTCGCTTTCCTCTGTTTTTACCCCTTCAGGTATCATGGGCTGATCGCTTACCAGCAGGAGCGCGCCCGTAGGTATCTTGTTGTAAAAGCCCACGGTAAAGATGGTGGCCGTTTCCATATCGATGGCGTAAGCGCGGATGCGTTGCAGGTATTCTTTGAATTCTTCGTCGTGTTCCCAGACGCGGCGGTTCGTGGTGTAACAGGTGCCCGTCCAGTAATCCACGCCATAATCACGTATCGTGGTGGAAATGGCTTTCTGCAACGCGAAGGCTGGCATGGCCGGTACTTCAGGAGGGAAATAATCGTTTGAAGTACCTTCTCCACGGATCGCTGCGATGGGCAGGATCAGGTCACCAAGTTTATTCCTCTTCTTCAAACCGCCGCATTTGCCCAGGAACAGCACGGCTTTAGGGGCGATGGCGCTGAGAAGGTCCATGATGGTGGCTGCGCCGGGACTGCCCATGCCGAAATTGATGATGGTGATCCCTTCGGCGGTGGCGCATTGCATCGGCCTTTCAAGGCCCACCACTTCCACCTTGTTCCAGGCGGCGAACAACTTCACGTAGTTGCTGAAATTCGTGAGCAGGATGTACTGGCCGAAGTTTTCCAGTTTCTCGCCCGTATAGCGCGGCAGCCAGTTGTTGATGATCTCTTCTTTCGTTTTCATCCGCGTGTGTTTAAGATCACCCAATTTACTTTAAATGTTTCAATTACCTTCGTTGCATGCTCCGTGTTACATTTCCCGATCATTCCTTCCGGTTAAAAAAAGAAGGGGAAAAAGAATGGATCTTCGATGAATTCAG
>CAMLRX010000020.1 GCA_946482545.1 uncultured Flavihumibacter sp.
AGCTGAATGCGCCTGCCAAAGCGTTTCTTACTTACCGTTCCGGCGCTGCATCTGTAAGGGATTCAGCAGATATCGTTAAAGGTAAATTCTCTTTCAGCGGGGATATTCCCGCGCCTGTGAAAGCTACGCTTGTAATCCGGCACCAGCCGCTTGTTCCGGGGAAAGCGGCTGTAATGTCCAGGGGGCAGGATATGAAACAGTTATACCTTGAAAAGGGGAAAATAAAAGTACAGGGTAAAGACTCAGTAACAAATGCCATTGTTTCCGGCACACCCATGAACAAGGACCTTCAGCGCCTGGAAGCGATGCTGAAGCCAGTGGTGGCTAAACAGGAAGCGCTTTCAAACGAATACATGGCGGCATCACCCGATACCCGGAAAAGCACCGCGTTCCAGGAAGCATATATGGCCAAAAGCAGGACGCTGAGAGCGGAAGAAAAAAAGGTGCAGGAAGCTTTTATGAAAGCCAATCCCGGCGCTGCGGTAAGTATTGATGTACTGCAATCTTATGCAGGCGCTGTTCCTGAAAACATCAGTGAGATTGAAACCATGTTCAATACATTCACACCGGAAGTGAAAAATAGCGCGAAAGGTGTGGAATACGCTGCTGCAATCGACAAGATGAAGAAAGTTTCATTAGGAGTGATCGCGCCGGAGTTTGTGCAGAATGATCCGGTCGGAAAGCCCGTTAAACTCAGTGATTTCAGAGGGAAGTATGTGCTGGTGGATTTCTGGGCTTCCTGGTGTGGCCCGTGCAGGGCTGAAAACCCACACGTGGTGAAGGCGTATGAAAAATTTAAGGACAGGAATTTTACAATACTGGGTGTTTCCCTTGACCAGCCAACGGGTAAGGAAGCCTGGCTGAAAGCCATTAAAGACGACCAGTTGAACTGGACCCAGGTTTCTGATCTTAAATTCTGGGACAATGCCGTTGCTAAACTGTATTATGTACGTGCGGTACCGCAGAATTTCCTGATCGATCCTTCCGGGAAAATTGTAGCGAAAAACCTCCGCGGGGCCGCGCTGGAAAAAACATTAACGGACCTTATTCAATAGACCGTTTTCCTTTATATGAGCAGTGGGCGTATCGTTTCGACGGTACGCCCACTTTATTTGAGGTAATGTTGTTAATCGAATAGTGCCGGGGTCACATCAGTGCCCGGAATCAATTCCCGTACTCTTTCGATGACCTGCTCCACCAAAGCGTCAGGACAGGAAGCGCCGCTGGTCATCAGTACGCGGAGTGGTCGTTGCGTGGGAAGATAATCGGTGGAAAGCAACTCCTGTGCATGGTGAAAATCGTAATGCAATATGGAAGTGTCCGACAATATTTTTGACGCATCACTGATAAAATAAGTCGGGAGTTTTTCTTCACAAAGTTCTACGAGGTGAGAAGTGTTGGAACTGTTGTAACCGCCCACCACAATAGCGATATCAGCGGGTGTTTCCAACATGCCGTACACGGCCTGCTGGTTGTCGTTGGTGGCGTAACAAAGTGTGTCGCGGGTATCGGCGAATCTTTCGGTGGCGTTTTCGGGGAAAGCTTTTACCATGGTGTTTTTCAGGTATTCGGCAATTTCCTGTGTGTCACTGGCCAGCATGGTGGTCTGGTTTACCACGCCAATGCGCTGAAGGTCCTTTTCCGGATCGAAGCCCGGTGAAAATCTGCCCTCGAAAAGGGTGAAAAAATCGGCCTTGGGGCGTTCTCCAGTAATGATCTTCCCCAATTCAATGGTTTCTTTAATGTCTTTTACCACCAGCGTGGGCGTGCCCGCAGCGCTATGGGAGAAAGTGGCGCGGGTTTCTTCATGCCCGGGTTTGCCATGTACCACCACGCTGTAGCCTTTTTCCGCGATCTGGGCGGAACGGTTCCATACTTTCTCCACGAAAGGGCAGGTGGTGTTGTAATGTTCAACGGCTATGCCCATTTCGTGCAACCTGGATTCCATTTCCAATGTAGTGCCGAAAGCAGGGATCAGCACAATATCTTCGGCGCTCAGGGATGAAAGGGGAATCAGTTCGTTGCCTTTTGTATCCATCAGGAAACGGACACCTCTTGAAATAAGGTCGGTATTCACCTGTGGATTGTGGATCATTTCACTGAGGAGGTAGATGTTTTTTCCCGGATTTTCTTCCACAGTCCGGAACGCGATCTCGATCGCGTTCTCCACACCATAGCAAAAACCGAAATGCCTGGCAAGGTAAATGTGCAATGGCCCGAAATTGAGCAGGGTAGGCGTGAAGTCCTTTTTCAGCTTGTCTTTGCTGCGTCGTTGTTGTTTTATGGAGGTGATGAGCGGACTTCTGTAAAAAGCGGGCACATTGAATTGCTTCATCCGTGGAATATATTTTTCTTTACCCTAACGGGAATATTGTTCATTTGTTCGGCCTTGCGGCACGTTGCTTGTGAGCGGTAAAGGTACAAAGTTCCCGAAATACATTAATTTAACCGGCAAACACTATCAATGGCTGTTCTTTTTGATCCTCCCTCCTGGGCTTTTTCGGCGAATATTTATGAAGTGAACCTGCGGCAATACACGCGCGAAGGCACCATTCGCGCTTTTATGGCGCACCTGCCCCGGCTGGCGGATATGGGCGTTCAGGTGTTGTGGCTCATGCCGGTTACGCCCATCGCGGTGGAAGGAAGAAAGGGCACTTTGGGAAGTTATTACGCTTCAAAGGCTTTCCGGGCCCTGAACCCGGAATTCGGCACCCTGGATGATTTCCGTGCCCTGGTGGAAAGAGTACACGAACTGGGGATGAAAATCATTATCGACTGGGTTGCGAACCACACCGGCCTCGACCATGAATGGACCCGTTCAAACCCTGATTTCTACCTCCGTGATGCAACCGGAAATTTTACGGAAAAAAACGGTTGGGATGATGTTATTGACCTCGATTATACGAACCCGGCCCTCGAAGAGGAAATGATCGCCTGTATGGAATGGTGGCTGCAATCGTTTGGCATTGATGGCTTCCGGTGTGATATGGCACACCTGGTGCCGCTTTCTTTCTGGCAAAAAGCCCGTACAAAGCTGGACGTACAACAAAAGCATTTCTGGCTCGCCGAATGTGAAGAATCCCGTTACCACGATGTGTTCGATGTTACGTATACCTGGGAATGGATGCATGCCAGCGAAAGGTTCGCGAAACAACAGGCCTCCATGCAGGACCTTTGGGAGCTGCTCTACAAACTGGATCACCGCTTTCCGTCTGTAGCAATGCGTGCTTATTTTACGACCAACCACGATGAGAACAGTTGGAATGGTACGGAATATGAAAAGTTTGGTGGACTGGCACTGCCACTGGCCGTATTCTCCGCTACCTGGAACGGGATGCCTTTATTGTACAGCGGCCAGGAAATGCCCAATATCAAACGGCTGAAGTTTTTCGATAAAGATGAGATTGAATGGAATGAAAGGCCCGCCCTGCATGATTTCTATAAAAAACTGTTTCATCTGCGCGCGGTGCATGCCGCCCTTCGGGCGGGCGATACAAATGTATATGCCCAACGTATTCCTACTTCTCACCCTTTACAGGTGTTTTGCTTTATACGTGAAAACCAGGGCGCACGTGTGCTGATTATGCTGAATTTTTCCGCTTCTACCGTAAGTTTTTCGTTGAATACTGAAATCGCGTCGGGCCAATTTACGGAGCTGTTTGGTAACAACGAAGTTGTGCTGGAAAGTAACACCTCAATCACCCTCCCGCCTTATGGGTATTATGTTTTCCATCAATAGCAACCATGCTGGTTGGTAGAATTCTCCTGCAACGCTGCTGAAGAATACACTATCAAATAAAAATCCTCCCGGTTATTTGCCGGGAGGATTTCTTTGTATGGGCATGACCAAATTACCTGTCCAGTTCATTCAATCCATAAGAGAAAATACCTTCCACGTTCAGGTAGATACCTTCCAGTATGGTGCTGCTTCCTGCTTTTGAAAGCGCGGCTTTCAGTTCATCTACATTTGTTACGGGGCTGTTACCGGCTTTCAGGATAATAAATCCGTTTTTCATCCTGGTCTGATCGGCGATGAGTCCGGTGGAAGAAATACCTTTCACTACTACACCACCTTTAATGCCGAGTTCTTTTGCTTTAGCAGCTTCAAGGTTTACAAATTCAGCACCCATTTTATCGAGTACGGAACCTTTTACGGCGGCAAGTGTATTTGCTCCATTCTTCAATGTAACATTCGTCGTGTACTCTTTGCCGTTACGAACGTAGGTGATGGCCACTTTTTCACCAATGCTGTAAGAAGCAATTTTTCCTACCATTTCAGGTCCGCTATAAGTGGTGGAACCATTTATTTTGGTAATGATGTCTCCTTTCTTGAGGCCGGCATCCTGGGCGGCACCTCCGGGCACTACTTCCATTACGTACACACCTTCGCCTTCGGGAATGCCGTTGGCTTTTTTCTGGTCATCACTCAATAGCTCATTGGGGTATTGAATGCCAAGGTAGCCACGTTGAACGGAACCGAACTTCATAAGGTCATTCACGATCTTCTTTACCAGGTTCACCGGAATTGCATAAGAATAACCGGAGTAGTAACCAGTTGGAGAAGCGATAGCGGAGTTGATGCCCACCAGTTCACCATTGGTATTGATGAGTGCACCGCCGCTGTTGCCCTGGTTTACGGCCGCATCTGTCTGGATGAAGGACTCAATTACATTAGTAGGATTCGCCTGGCGCTGGTTGATGCCCAGGCTTCTCGCTTTAGCGGAAACGATACCTGCCGTAACAGTGGTTTCCAGGTTCAGCGGATAACCAATTGCAAGCACCCATTGGCCAATCTTAATGTTGTCCGAGTTGCCATACAATACGAAGGGAAGGTTCTTGCCGTCAATTTTTAACACGGCGAGGTCACTACCCGGATCGTTGCCCACTACTTTGGCTTTGTAAGTTTTCTTGTTGCTGAGCGTCACGTTTATTTCATCGGCGATACCGTTGTTGCCATTAGATACGACGTGGTTGTTGGTCACGATATAGCCGTCCTCGCTGATGAGTACCCCGGAACCTGAAGCACGTTGTTCAGGGATTACGGTGGGGCCATAGCCGAAGAAGTCGCCGAAGATGTCATCAAAACCGCCATTGCCGCGCCTGTTGTTGCTGTTCACGCGTTGCTGCATGGTCTTCGTCTTGATGTGCACGACTGCCGGTGCTGCTGCGGCCGACGCCTGTGTAAAGTCTACAGGAGCCGCCACATTACCTGAAGCATCTACGAAATTCGCATAGTTCGCGGGAATTTTTCCTTCGTTTACGGAATAGGAGTTGTTATTGTTGCCCATCCATTTACCATATCCCCATACACTCAGTACGGAGGTTCCGGCACTGATCAGCACAATGGAAAGAATCTGTTTGATTTTCATTTTGCTATTCTTTTTAAAGTTCTCTAATCGTGTTCAAATTTAATGCCTTACGTCTAAAATAAACGAGAACATTCGTATATGGTTGCTTACGAAAGTCCATTTAACAGTAAATTAGTAACATTTTCGTGGATGTTAACGGTTCTATGGGAAACACCGTGAAAAATTGACAGTGAACATTGACAGTTTTCCTGTCATTTTTTTAGTGCCTTCAAAAACGCCATGGTATCCACACCATCGGCATAGTCTGCCAGGTCCGGGGCCTGGGCCTTTCCAAACGGAATATGGTTCCTGCCCACCAGGCATTGGAGTTCCTCACTTTCTTCCAGCGCGTCTATCACAGCATTGGGGGCACGGTAAAATTCGTAATGCAGTACGGAGATCGGGGCGAACAGTGATTTGTTTTCCACCAGCAGCATGGTGTTTTTCGTCATGAAATATTCCTTGTTCAGGATACGGACGGCGAGGTGGTAATCGAAGTTGCTTCTGAATTTCGGGTGATCGAAGAACCAGGCATAGGGTTCGAATGCTTCCAGCAGTGGGAGGAAATCATAGTTTTCGGGCACAAAGAGTTTGGTCACATTACGGCAGCCCATACCGAAGTAGAGGTGAATATCGGCCGCGAGCGCGTTCAGTTCTTCGGGCGATTCCTCACCCGTAAGTATAGCCGCAGAAGTCCGGTTCTTCCGGATAATGTTGGGGAACTTCCCGAAATACTGATCGAAATACCGCGCAGAGTTATTGCTTCCTGTGGCAATATAGGCATCGGCACCTTTGAGGGTCTCTTCAAAACGGGTCTGTCCTTTTATTTCAGGCGCCTGTTCTTCCAGCCATTGCACCAGGTGGGGGAGCAGCACATCATCTTTGGAAGAAAGTTTTACTATGGCGATATGCCCGGTCATAAAAACGCAGAGCCAGTCGTGAAACCCTACCAGTGGAATATTGCCCGCCATCACAATACCAACGGTGGCCGGAGATGTATTTTCTTCCGGAAGCTGGTAGTTTCCTGCCCAGGCGGTGAGTTTGTCTTCTTTCAGCCATCCGGCAATGCCGGCTATGGCGTTGTCCGTAAACAGTTCGTTGAACCATGGATTTTTCTGCAGGGCGCGTTCCTTAGCTTCGGCCCATCCGGGTTCGTTTCCAGTCATGTATCCGCCCAGCTTTACCAGCAGGGCAATTCTTTGTTGCAGGTTCATTTCGTTGATCTTCTGTATCAAACCGGCGCTTTCTTGCGCTGTTTTTTGTAAAAAATTGTACGTTTGCCGTGTAAAGTTATTGCAAATCATATTGTTTAAAATAAAGAAGCTATGGCGATCAAAATAACCGATGAGTGTATCAACTGTGGCGCGTGTGAACCCGAATGCCCCAATACCGCCATTTATGAAGGTGGTGTGGAGTGGGCCATTTCAGATGGAACTGCCGTGAAAGGTCTTTTCACCATGATGGATGGTAGTACAATAGATGCCGATCAGCGCAATGCCCCGGTAAGCGTGGATATTTATTACATTGTTCCCAACAAATGCACCGAATGCCAGGGCTTCCATGAAGAGCCGCAGTGTGCGGCCGTTTGCCCCGTGGATTGCTGCGTGCCTGATGAAATGTACCAGGAAACCGTAGAGGAGTTGATGGATAAAAAAGCGAAGCTCCATGTGTAAAAGAAATTCTTGGTCGTTTCGGAAATTTTCCTAACTTAGTTCAAGCAATTTCAAACTCTTAATAAGAGTAGCCTAGCGCTACCTAATGCAGGCGGGTGATATTTCCCGTCGAGAATCAAGGGTGAAGGGACAAACAACCTTCACCTTTTATTTTTTCCTTTACTTTGCTTTCAGAAAATTCAACCAATACATGAAGCCCGTTATCGCATTCGTAACCGGTGGTTACTCCGGTGAAGCCGTTGTTTCCTATAAAAGCGCCGTTACCATTGAACAAAACCTCGACACCGAAAAGTTCAAAGTCTACCGCATCAATATCACACCCGAAGAATGGTTTCATCCCACGGCCGATGGCGGAAAAATACCGGTAGATAAAAGTGATTTCACGCTCACGATTGCCGGGGAAAAAATCCGTTTCAACGGCGTGTTCATCGGTATTCACGGAACACCTGGAGAGGACGGGAAACTGCAGGGCTACTTCGATTTGCTGGGCTTGCCTTATACTTCTTGTGACGCAGCCGTTTCAGCGCTTACCTTCAATAAAAGGTATACGGTAGCCGTGGCGGCTTTTGGCGGAATAAGGGTGGCGAAATCGCTTCACCTGTTTAAAGCACAGCCGCTTTCGCCCGAAGAGGTGCTGGCTCAATTACAATTGCCCGTTTTTGTGAAGCCGAACAACGGTGGTTCCAGTATCGGTATGAGCAAGGTGAACCAGCCGGAAGAACTGGCGCCCGCCATCGAAAAAGCATTTAAGGAAGATAACCAGGTGCTGGTGGAGGAATTTATTACGGGCAGAGAATTCACCATCGGCGTGTACCGCTCAAAAGGCGCAATTCACGTGTTGCCGATCACTGAAGTGAAAAGCAAGAAAGAGTTTTTTGATTTTGAGGCGAAATACACACCGGGCCTGGCGATGGAGACGACACCTGCGGAAATAGACGCCGCCCTTCAGACCCAACTAGAAATGAACGCAAAAAAAGTGTACGAACTTTTCAACTGCCGCGGCGTGGTGCGGATGGATTTTATTTACGAACCGGAAATAAAAGCGCCTTTCCTGCTTGAGATCAATACCGTGCCCGGACAAAGCGAGGCCAGCATCGTTCCACAACAGGTGCGCGCCTCCGGCGGAACCCTGAAAGATTTTTACTCTGCCCTCCTGGATGAATGTTTGGCATAATTTTGTTTTCTTTGAACCGCCCAACCATGGCAAATACATAAAAACAGATACCACGTGTTCCGATTCATAACGAATAAACCTTTCTGGGTGAACCTTCTGGCCGCTATCGCGCTGATTTTCATCCTGGTGTTCATTTTCCTCCAATCCCTTGACTTCTTTACAAACCACGGCAAAATATTGCGGGTGCCTTCCGTAGCGGGGATGAGCCTTGAAAAGGCTACGGAAACATTGGAAGCACAAGGTTTTGATGTGGATATTCAGGATTCGGTTTACGTAGATACCGCCGCCCGGCTCAGTGTGATCCGGCAGTTTCCCGAGCCCGATGTGTCGGTGAAAGTGAACCGGACCGTGTACCTCACCATCAACCGTGCCATTCCGCCCATCATAGATATGCCGAACCTGCTGAACATGAGTTACCGCTCCGCCAGCGATTACCTGAGGTCGTACGGACTGAAACTCGGCGATACCAGTTACAAGCCTGATTTCGCCAAGAACGCGGTCATTGAACAGTTGTACAACAACCAGAAAGTGGAGCCCGGCACCAAGATTCCAATGGGAAGCACCATCTCCCTGGTGTTCGGAAGCGGTATCAGCAACGAAGAGATTTCCGTGCCCAACCTGTTCGGCATGACCCTCACAGAAGCTGAAGCCTTGCTGGGCGCAAACGGACTTTCACGTGGTGCCACTGTAGTTGATCCAAATGTGCGGGATACCGCCGGTGCCTATATTTATAAACAATCGCCGGAAAGAAACGGAGAAGAAGGACGCATCAACAGAATCCGTCCCGGACAACTCGTGACCATCTGGCTCGGACTTCAAAAGCCGGTGCGCATGGATTCTACCAGCACACCCGGTGCAAATTTTTAACTAAGTATCTACCACCTAAAAGCATATAACTGATGAAAACAATGACTGTTGCGGAACTGAAATCCAGGCTTGACAGCGGCGAAAAGCTCAACCTCCTGGACGTGCGCGAACCCCACGAACACGCTGAATTCAACATCGGCGGAACCTTGTATCCCCTCGGAAAGATACAGACAATGCAACTCGATGATATCGAAGACCTGAAAGAGGAAGAAGTGATCTGCTATTGCAGAAGCGGTAACCGCAGCGGACAAGCCTGCCTCATTCTTGAAACCGTTGGCTTTAAGAATGTGACCAATGTTGTCGGCGGTATGCTCGCCTGGCAGGAAATAGTTGGGTGATTGAATTTTGAATGATGGATGTTGAATGTTGAATTGGGCTGTTGAATTTATAATTCAAAATAGGGGCAAAGAAACATAAGTTTAAAAGCCGGGGTATGTTCAATAAACACGCCCCGGCTTTCTTTTATACTGTTACACTAAAGAAACAGCAATTCAAAATTCAAAATCCATCATTCAACATTAAAACCTGATGTTCGCGCCCACCATCCAATTCACACCCGCCATCGGATAATAGTAGTTCTCGGTAGTAAAAGCGCCACCGTACTGGTAGCTGAAGGTGTAACCGTTCGGTTCATATTTCCGGTCGAACACATTGTTCACATGAAACATCAGCGTGAGTTCCTGAACGAGTTTCTGTTGAACACTGTATTGGATTCTCAGGTCCTGCACATAAAAATCATCCAGACTTCTTTCTTTGCGTGAGGTATTATCCAGGTACTGGCGACCAACATATTTTCCGGGCATACTAACCCGCGCATGTTTGAATGGAATAAGATCAAGGGAGAAGGAAGATACCACGGAAGGAGAGAAGGCAATATCTGCCTTCTTCAATGTTTCTGATAATTGTGTGTAATTCGGATCGTCGTAGTTATCGTAGTACACCGTAATGTTCTTTACCTTGTTCCTGCTGAGGGTAAGGTTACCTGAAACGTTGGCCCAGTTCGTAAGACGTGCGGCTGCTTCCAGTTCAATGCCCATTCTGTAACTATCGGGGATGTTCACACGTGTTGCGGCACCCACATCATTGATTTTCCCGGTAGGAATCAGTTGGTTTTTGTAATCCATGTGGTAGAACGTGGCCGCGAGTTGGTAACGGCTGTTCCTGAACTGCAGGCCGGATTCAATGTTGCGGAGTAATTCGTGTTTGGGTTTGGATAAAGCGCCTGCTTCAAAATCATCCCGGTTGGGTTCTTTCTGACCGATGGAGTAGGATGCGAAAGCGGTAAATCCATTGCCGAAAAGATAGGATACGCCAGCTTTGGGATTGAAGAAGCGGTATTGATTGTAAGCGCTTAACCCGGGTGTACTTCTGAATCCGTCGATATCGTACTTCACATACCTGAATTGCAGGTCGGCGAAGGTGTAAAAGTTGCGGAATGCTTCAAACTGCCATTTGGCGTAGGTGTTGAAGTCGCGCTTCATGGCGGTGTAATTGTACCATTCATAATCTTTAGGGATACCTGTTTCGGCCCAGATCACTTTGCCATAGTGCTTGCCATCGTACTGGTTTACGCCGCCGCCATACGTGAGTTCATGTTTCCCGTTTTTGTATTGAAGGGAGAATATACCGCCGTAGAAATGGTTGTCGAGCCATAGTTGTCTGATCAGATCCGTTTCTGAAACCGGGTCGCCGTTCACTTCCGGATCAGCAAGTCCGTAGTCGGAGAACGATTGATCCGCCTTGTACTGCTCGTAATAACCGCGTCCCCTGGAAAGGAAAAATGCCGTATTGAGTTTGAGTTTTGACGACAGTTCCTGGTTGTAAAAAAGCTGATAATGGTCCTGCTGATAGTTGTCGGTCTCGTTGTCGTAGGGCGTGCCGGGCTTTTCGGTTCCCACTGAATTATAAGTGCGGTCGTTATCGAGTTTACTTTCCGGCAGTCCATTCCAGGATTGGTAGGTTTTTTCTTTACCGGTGATCACATTGAAGCGTAAGGAGCTTTTTTCATTGAGCCATGCTGCGGAAAGGTAGGCCGATTTCAGGTCGGAGGTGGCGCGGTCCACGAAGCCATCGCTGGCGATCTTGGAAAAGCGTGCATCAATGGTGAAATGGTTATTTAGCAGGCCTGAACCTGCTTTTACCGTATGTTTCCAGGTATTGAAGGAGCCGTAGGAGTTATTGGCTTCGCCGTAAGCCTTCTCGTTGAATTCGTTGGTGCTGAAATTGATGGTGCCACCGAATGCGCCCGCGCCGTTGGTAGAAGTGCCCACGCCGCGTTGTATCTGTACGCTGCTCACGGAGGAGGCGAAGTCGGGGAGGTTCACAAAGAAAGTACCATGCGATTCCGGATCATTGTAAGGAATCCCGTTGATGGTCATGTTAATGCGTTGCGCGTCGGTTCCCCTGATGCGCCATCCGGTGTACCCAACCCCGTTTCCCGCGTCGGAACTTACCACCATGGAAGGTGTTTGTTGCAGCAGGAAAGGAAGGTCCTGGCCGATGTTGTTCTTTTCCAGGTCCTTTTTGGTGAGATTGGTTTTCGAGAAAGGTGCAATCTCCGAAGCACGGGTGGCCCTCACCTCAATGGGTTGCAGCAGCAGTTCTGTACGGCTGAGCCTGATGTTCAGGTTTTCAGCGCCAGGCACCTGGGCCTGTAGTTGAATGTCTTCGAAGCCAACAGCGCTGATTTTCAATACATAACTGCCCGGCTTAACGGGAGCAATACGGAATTCTCCTTTGGAACCGGCTGAAACCGCGAAATGATTTACCAACTGAACGGATGCGCCGGCAATAACTTCTCCGGTAACGGCATCGGTGATTTTGCCCGAAATAGATTGGGCGAATAGCATTGGGGAAAATACAAACAAGCATATCCCCAAAAACAATTTTTTCATGTTTCTTTTTTAAAGTTGAAAAATTGAATTTGGAAATGCTGCGATTGTGAAGAGGGGAGAACAATATTGCGCGAATCCTTCCACCTTCCCTGCGCAGGCATTACCCTGTCCAGGTTCTACGGGTATGATCTCAGCTTTCACTAATGTGAATTAAGCACCCCGGGAACTTGATGTCTTTACGTTGGAGCTCCTTTGAAAGACGGTCCAAAGGTATGCTTCCGTTATTTTTTTGCCAAAAACTTGTAACATTTCCTTTGCCGTAACGTACCACAGGTGTATTCAGTAGCAAAACCTATAAAAGTAAGCACATGAAAAATCTTCTTTTTTTAGCAGGATGCTTCCTGGCATCTTTCTCCGCAATAGCACAGGAGAAGATTGTGGTAGATGAAAACGTAACGCCGCGCAACATTGAAAAGTTTGTTGCGGTGGAAGTGTCAGGAGGTATAGACCTGTATATTTCTCAATCCAATGAAATCGCGTTAGCCGTTAGCGCTTCGGAAAAGAAGCTGGTGCCCTACCTCAAAACCGAGGTTAAAGACGGTGTTTTAAGGATTTATGCAGAGAAGGGGATGAAATCGTTTAACCGCATTGGAAAACCTTTAAAGGCTTATATCTCTGCGCCTGTATTGCATAGGATTAGTGCCTCCGGGGCCTGTGATGTATTGATTTCCGGGGTATTGAAGCAGGACGATCTGGAGATCAATTTGTCCGGTTCTTCCGATTTTAAAGGCACACTGGACGTGAAAAACCTGGCTGTAAACCAGAGCGGCAGTTCTGATTCCTTTCTGGCGGGAAAAGCGCAGCATGCCAAACTGGAGGTAAGCGGCGCATCGGATATCAAAGCTTATGGCCTTGAAACGGAATACTGCAAAGCTTCAGCCAGCGGTGCATCTGATATCCAGATCAGCGTGAACAAAGAAATTGCCGCCAGCGCCAGCGGTGCTTCAGATATTTATTTCAAAGGAAGCGCCACGGCCAAAGATATTAAGCAGAGTGGGGCGAGTACAGTAGCACGACGTTCCTGAACAGTCTCGTGTTTTATTGTTGTGCCGGGGGCGTATCAGTGTGGTACGCCCTCTTTGTTTTTACAATGCGGATAAATTTTTGAAAAAGATTTGGCCGTTAAAAATCAGCCCCTTACCTTTGCACTCCACATCGCGAAGTAGAGCAGCGGTAGCTCGTCGGGCTCATAACCCGAAGGTCGGAGGTTCGATCCCTCCCTTCGCAACTAAGGAAGCCTCGTGAGAGGCTTTTTTTATTTGTAGTTCTTTGTGATTTTAGCCCCTTCAAGGCGAACTGTTGAAAATGTTCGTATTTTCGTACGTAAATAAGTACTTATGCGAGTAGTGAATTATTCTGAATTCCGCAATAATCTGGCTCAGAATCTTAATGCGGTAAATGAGGATCGGGAGATTGTAGTAGTATCCCGCACCCAGGGAAAGAACGTAGTGGTGATGGACCTTGACGAATACAATGCTATTCAGGAAACCCTCCATCTTGCAAGCACAAAGGCAAATCGCTCACGGTTGGAAGAGGCTATTTCCGAAATGAACGGAGGTAAATTCCTCCGGAATAAAATGATCGTGAAATAGCATGGAATTGGTGTGGCAGACAAATGCCTGGGAAGACTATCTTTACTGGCAACAGCAGGATAAAAAAACACTTCAACGGATCAATGATCTTATAAAAGATACTTTGCGTTCTCCTTTTAAGGGCATCGGTAAGCCAGAACCGCTGAAAGGCGATTTTTCTGGTTGCTGGAGCAGGCGCATCACAGATGAACACAGATTGGTGTACGCAGTAAAAGATAAAAGATTGCATATTCTTCAATGCAGGTTCCACTATCATTAGTGGCTTACTGATAAATTAATTTGCAAGGTCTCAGTCAGAAAAATGAAAGCAGGATTTGTTAACATATTCGGGAAGCCCAACGCGGGAAAAAGCACATTACTCAACGCGCTTATCGGGGAGAAAATGGCCATCGTTTCCCCCAAAGTGCAAACCACCCGACACAGGATCAAAGCTTTTCTCACCGAACCAGGTTACCAGATCATTTTCTCCGATACGCCAGGTATCATCGAACCGAAATACAAACTGCACGAAAAAATGATGCAGGCCGTGCGGAATTCGCTCGAAGATGCAGATGTGGCCATTCTGCTCGCCGACATCAACGATGACCGCGAGGAGGTAGACCAGCTTTTCAGTAAGCTGCGGCTGAAAGTACCAGGTGTTTTTGTGCTGAATAAAATCGATACGGTTTCCCCCGCCAAACTGAAAGAAGCGCTCGACTGGTTCTCCGAAAAGCCTTATGCCAGAGAAATCGTGACTTTGTCGGCACTGAAAGGATTCGATAAGAATGATTTTCTAGAGAAGCTACTCAAATACCTTCCCGAAGGAGAACCCTTCTACAGCGAGGACGATCTCACGGATTTGCCTACCCGCTTTTTTGTGGGAGAAATGATCCGGGAAAAAATATTCCAGTTTTACGAAGATGAAATTCCTTACCACACCACCGTGCTGGTGCAGGAATACAAGGAAAAGGATACACTGGTGAAAATAGCCGCCGATATCATCGTGCAGCGCGAAACACAAAAGGCGATCATCCTGGGTGGAAAAGGTTCAGGCATCAAAAAACTGGGTACCGAAGCAAGAAAAGATATTGAAGCTTTTATAGGCAGGAAAGTGTTCCTGGAACTGTTTGTGAAAGTGCGCCCGAAATGGCGCGACAGTGAGATTTTCCTGCGGGAATACGGGTATAAGTAATGTTGAATGTTGGATGCTGAATTATGGATGGGATATCATCGGAAAGTTGTGCAGCATTCAGTTTCAAAAAAGAAAAGGATATTAAGGGTGGTCACATAAATTGATCGGCCAAACTGAAAACAGGTTGTCGGATTTTGACCTGGATTTTGAATGAAAGCACGTTGCATAAACCAATTCATTCTTCCTCCATCATTCAAAATTCAAAATTCAAAATTGTATTATGTCAGGATTTACATTAGCTATTGTTGGAAGACCGAACGTGGGGAAAAGCACCTTCTTCAACCGGATGCTGGAACAAAGAAAAGCAATCGTGGACGACGTGAGTGGTGTTACCCGCGACAGGCAGTACGGCGTGGCTGAATGGGCCGGCAAATCGTTTAACGTAATTGATACCGGCGGTTTCGTGGCCGGAAGTGAAGATGTTTTCGAAAAAGAAATCCGTAAGCAGGTAATCATCGCGCTCGATGAAGCTGATGCAGTTGTGTTTATGGTGGATACCGTGACCGGCATCACCGACCTCGACGACTCTATGGCCGATGTACTGCGCAGGACCACCAAACCCGTTTTCCTGGCCGTGAACAAAGTGGACAACCACGAACGTCTGCTGGAAGCCACCGAATTTTACAGCCTCGGTTTCGAACATATTTTCTTCCTTTCCTCCATGACCGGCAGCGGAACAGGGGAACTCCTGGATGCAGTAACGGCGCTGATTCCCGAACAACCTGAAGCGGAAGAGGGGGCA
Source organism: uncultured Flavihumibacter sp. (assembly GCA_946482545.1). The sequence continues at coordinate 15,462 of CAMLRX010000020.1, forward strand.
GAAGAAAATCCCGTTCCCAAGTTTGCCATCATCGGGCAACCCAATGTGGGCAAATCATCTCTGCTGAATGCACTGGTGGGGCAGGAGCGTACCATTGTAAGCAATATCGCCGGTACTACGAGAGATACGATTCATACACACTATAACCTCTTTCAGAAGGAATTCATCCTCATCGATACGGCAGGTATCCGGAAGAAAACCAAGGTGAACGAAGACCTGGAATTCTATTCCGTGATCCGTGCCATCAAAGCTATGGACGAAGCCGATGTTTGTCTGCTGGTACTGGATGCTGAAAAGGGAATCACGGCCCAGGACCTGAGTATTTTTAGTCTGGCTGCCAAAAAAGGCAAAGGCATCGTGATACTGGTAAACAAATGGGATACCATGGAAAAGGAAACCAATACAGCACGCGATTACGAGAAAGTGCTGAAAGACAGGATCGCGCCTTTCTCCGATGTACCCATCCTCTTTATTTCCGCCACCGAAAAAGTGCGCATTTTCAAAGCCATTGAGATCGCGCTGGATGTATTCGCGCACAGGCAGCAGCGTATTCCCACATCCAAACTGAACGATGTGATGCTGAAGGCCATTGAAGCTTACCATGCGCCTGTGGTCCGCGGCAACCAGGTGAAGATCAAATACGTGACGCAGTTGCCGACACATGTGCCTTCGTTCGCGTTCTTTGCTAATTATCCTGATGACATCAAGCAACCTTATCGCAATTACCTGGAAAACCAGTTGAGGAAGAACTTCAATTTCAGCGGTGTACCGGTGCGGTTGTTCTTCAGAAAAAAATAAAAGATTTTTAACAGGGGCTTGCAGGAACCGTTTCAGCGATTATCTTTGCTGGCAAAACCGAAAAAACAATAACAATGAAAAAGTTCTTCGCCGTTCTCGCTATCGCTGCTTCTGTTGCTGCTTGTAACAATGCTGCTGAACCTACTGAAGGTGCTGACTCAACTTCTGCTGCTGTAGATTCTACCGCTAAAGCTATCGACTCTACTGTTGCTGCTGCTGGCGACTCTCTTTCAGCTATCGCTGATTCCGCTAAAGGCGCTATCGACAGCATCGCTAAATAATGATCTTCAAAGATTAAGCATAAAAAATCCCCGCTTTAAGCGGGGATTTTTATTTTCTTCAGCCATTGGCGCATCTGTTTCCGGTATTTCTTCAGTTCTTCCTGCTCCAATTGGATAAAACTGTTCTCCTCCAGCTTTCCAATTACCTCATCTCTTTCCGCTTCGGAATCGTACAGCATATTGCGGAATGGGTTATTATAGTCTTTTTCACGGGATTCGTAAATGGCATCTGCGATCCATTCACGGGTGGCAATCGCTTCGTTGGCGAGTGCCGCGAGGTCTTCAGCAGTAAATGTCGCAGCTTTCTTTCTGAATACATTGAAGTAAACATTCCAGGCGTGCAAACATTTCTGTTTGTTGTAGTCCGCGGACTGCGTAGTGTAGAAAGCATGTACATCCGCCCAACTGTTTATCTTTTTCGATTTGATGGAACTGATCAGTTCTTTCAGTGTTTCTTCCGGCATTAATTGCCCGCCTACATTCTGCCATTTTTTAAAGGAACGTCCCTGAATAAACTGGTCGGAGTTTTCAGGCGAAGCCGGGCAAAGCTCAAATAAACTGTTCACCGCATGAAACACAATCATCTTTCTGAAAATGGCCCAGGCCTTACGAACTTTAACCAGTTGGACGATGCGGCTTGTATTTTCCCAGCCGTTTACGGTTACCAGTAGCGTATCAATCTGCGGATCGTTGTTCTGGAGCAGGGAAAGTCCGGTGTCACGGGCTTGTTTATCCGTAACGTCCGTTTTCCCTGAAACCTGTTCCAGGAAAGCCTTTCCTACAGCGAGTTCCATAATCTTCAGTCCTTCTTCCATTTCCTGCACACTATCGGGCGCGAGGTAACCATATTCCAGGGACTGCACTTTTTCCACGCGTTTATCCCTGTCGGCTGATTTCCAGGAGTTCCTGGCGAGCGCGTACATGTTATAGAGGAACCAGTAGCCGGGCATCACGACCAGCTTATCTTTGGAAACATTGTTGCTGACCAGCGAGAAGGGTATCTTGATATCCAGTTCCGCGGGGTAATCCCCTTTCGCCATAATGGTGAAGGAGGGAAACCGGGAATTGTGTTTCAGGCTCACGCACAATCCGGGCCAGAAGCCCCTTCCTGCCACGATCTCTCCATCAGCACCCCTTGAATTGTGGTTGGAGCCGATGGTGGCGCCGGCAGCCATATTGCTTTGCCCCATCACCAGGGCTGCACACAGGAACGAGTTGTTGTGGTGCTGCTCGTGGGCGGGGAATATCAGTGAATTCAATACTTCACAACAGGATATGGTGGCATTGTTGCCGAGGTACGAGTTGATCAGCCGCGCGCCATATTTTAGTTGCGAATGAGAGGCCATTACAAACCGGACTGCTTTAACACCATAAAATATCCTGCAGCCGTACCCGATAATGCCGTTCACCATTTCACAGCCTTCCCCGATTTGCGTGGATGCTTTGGGAATAGAATTGATGGTGAGGTTCTTCAGTTTGTTTGCGCCTTTGATGTAAGCATCGGAACCGATCCATACATCTTTGATCATGTTCGTATTCTTGATAATCGAACGGTCGCCCACTTTGCCATAGTAACCTCTTTGTTTGTCGAAGCGTGCTTCCGTGAATGTCTTGAACCTGTCCAGCAGTTTTTTATCTGCCCTGTATTTGGCCCAGAGGTAGGCGTCGCCGGGCAACATGCCATTAAAAGGAATCACGCTCCGGCCACCATTCTCATTGCAGAGTTCCAGGAAGATGCGGATTTGCTCATCTTCGCCGTCTTTCACGATGCCGTTCCCGAATTTCGCGGTGCTGCTCGTGGTCATTTCATTCACGTTCATGATCATCACCTCGTTGCCGATAATGTAGTGTGCGAGGTAATTTACGTTATCGATCACGGCATTGTCGCCGATATCGCAACTGATGATGATGCTGTTGTACAGCCCAACGGGCATGCGCAGGTTGTGGAATTCGAGGTAGAAAGGCTCCAGTTTACCGATCCTGATCAAACCGAAGAATTTACAGTTCTTTACCAGTTCCGGGTTGAAAGCTTCGGATACATAGATATTGTTCCAGTTGTCGGACTGGTTCCTGTTGCGGACGAGTATCTCTATTTCCTGCGCGTTGAGCTGGCGGTAACCCGCGTTGCCACCGTTTTGCAGGTTGCGGAGATGGTATTCATTTTTCCCTTCGGGCAGGTATTGTACGGGAACGAACTGGTAGCCGAGGGTGTCAAGTTTATGGCGAACGATGTGGTTCATTATTCAACGGTTACGGATTTTGCCAGGTTGCGGGGTTTGTCTACATCAAGTCCTTTCGCTACGCCCACATAGTATGCGAGCAGTTGCATCGGGATCACGGAGAGCATCGGTGCAATCAGTTCATCGGCGGAAGGAACGGTGAGCACATCATCGGCCATACCGGAGATGGTATCATCCCCTTCTGTGATCGTGGCCAATACCATGCCTTTCCTGGCTTTGATCTCCTGTATGTTGCTGACGATCTTTTCGTGGTACGCGTCTTTGGTGGCCACGAATACAACGGGCAATTGCTCGTCAACCAGCGCGATGGGACCATGTTTCATCTCCGCGGCGGGATAGCCTTCGGCATGTATGTAAGAAATCTCTTTCAGTTTCAATGCGCCTTCCAGGGCTACTGGAAAGTTATAACCTCTTCCCAGGTAAAGGAAGTCGCGCGCATCCTTGTATTTTTCAGCTACTGCTTTGATGTGTTCGCTGGAACTCAGTACAGTCGCTACTTTTTCGGGGACATCCTGCATTTCGTTGAGCAGGTGGAGGTATCTTTCTTTGGAGATGGTGCCTTTCGTTTGGGCGATCTTCAGCGCTATCATATTCAACACCGCAAGCTGTGCAGTGAAAGCTTTGGTAGAAGCCACCCCGATCTCCGGACCTGCGTGCGTATATGCCCCGGCGTGAGAGATACGTGCAATGGAAGAACCTACTGCGTTTACCACACCAAAGATAATCGCGCCCTGTTCTTTGGCTTTCTCGATCGCTACAAGCGTATCCGCCGTTTCTCCACTTTGTGAGATCGCGATGATCACATCGCCCTTGTTCACAATAGGATTTCTGTACCTGAATTCTGAAGCGTATTCCACTTCAACAGGTATTCTGCACAGTTCTTCGAAAACATATTCAGCCACTAATCCGGCGTGCCATGAAGTACCGCAGGCAATCATGATAATGCGTGGCGCGTTCACCAGGGCTTCCATGTATTTTTCCACGCCCGCCATCGTGATTGTTCCGGCAGCGGCATCGAGACGGCCCCGCAGACAATCCTGAATCGTGCTGGGTTGTTCGAATATTTCTTTCAGCATGAAATGGTCGTAACCACCTTTTTCGATGGCGGCCAGTTCCATGTCCAGTTTCTGCACATAGGGTGTGATCTTTTCGTTGCCCAGGTTTTTCAGCACCAGTTCATCGGCTTTGATGATGGCCAGTTCATAATCGTTCACATACACCACTTCTTTGGTGTATTCAATAATAGGGGAAGCGTCGGAAGCCAGGAAATGCTCACCTTTACCGATACCAATTACCAGCGGACTTCCTTTCCGTGCCGCTATAATGGTGTCGGGATTGTCCTGGTCGAGCAGGAGGATCACATAAGCGCCAACCACTCTTTTCAGCGCGATGCGTACTGCTTCTTCCAGACTGCAGTTGTTGTTTACCTGGATGTCTTCAATGAATTTCAGCAGCACCTCTGTATCGGTATCGCTTTCAAATTTATAGCCTTTGTTCTCTAATTCTTTTTTGAGCAGGGCATAGTTCTCGATGATGCCGTTGTGAACCATGGCCAGTTTGCCATAGGCCGACGTGTGTGGGTGAGCGTTACGGTCGCAGGGTTCACCGTGTGTGGCCCAGCGTGTGTGTCCGATACCCGCATTTGCGTGAACATCGCGGCCCACCAGCATTTCTTCGAGTTCAGCAACCTTTCCTTTCTTTTTGTAGGTTCTCAACTCATCATTCATCAGGGCTACGCCGGAACTGTCGTAACCTCTGTATTCCAGGCGCTTCAGGCCTTTCAGGATAATGGGATAAGCTTCTTTTGGTCCAATGTAAGCAACGATTCCGCACATGGTATTGATTTTAACGGCTACAAATATCTGTTATTTCGTTAAAACGCAACCGTTTGCGTATTGTTATGTGCCATAAAAGATTGAAGTGTTGGAGGCAGCAGTTGAGTTGGCCATCCCTGGTAACAAACGGGCCGCACAAACCTGCATATTGCGTCTGCGCCAACCGCTGTAAAACGGCTGTCGGTTGTGGCGGGAAACGGACCGCCGTGGTGCATGGCTTCCGTAACCGTTACGCCCGTTGGAACGCCATTGAATACAAGTCTTCCGCATTTTCTTTCTAAGATTTGAACAACTTCAGGAACCAGTGTTTCATCCCCGGGACCGACTCTTATTGTACCCGTTAATTGTCCTTCCATAGCGTCCAATGCTTCGGCTAATTCCTGCATATTATTGCATAAAACAGCCAGCGCATAGGGCCCAAAAATTTCTTCCCTTAACAAGGGGTTTGCAATAAATTTTTTTGCTGAAGTGGTGCAGATGGTGGGAATGGAAAGCAGTTCATCGTTTGGCCTTTCAGTGGTAGCCAAAACATCCACCATTCCTGATAACAGCACCTCTGCTCTTTTTGTGCTGAAGCTTTTCGCGATGCCCCTGTGCAGCATGGGTTCATTCGGACTTTTACCCAATGCTTTTCCCAGTTCGGCAAGCAAAGTAGGCGTATGGGCAGTTTTCAGCAAAAACCATACACCAGGGTTCGTACAAAACTGACCAGCGCTAGAAGTGAGGGATTGAATTAAAGTTTTTGAAAGAACTTCCACATCCTGCTGCGCTTCTGGTAAAATCACGACAGGGTTTACACTGCCCATTTCAGCGAAAACGGGAATAGGGACCGCTCTCGCCTGCGCGAGATCGTATAATGCTTTTCCTCCTGCAAAAGATCCGGTAAAAGCTACGGCTGCGGTAAGCGGGTGTTGCGTGAGCAAGGTGCCTGTCTCAAAACCTTCATCAGGAACATGTTGAAAGATGGCCGGAGAAAATCCTTCTTTTTCAATGATCTCCTGCAATATCCCTGCGCACAATGAAGATGTTTCGGGATGAGCCGGATGCGCTTTCACGATAACGGGACAACCCGCGGCGAGAGCGGTAGCCGTGTCACCCCCGGGTGTGGAATAAGCGAAGGGAAAATTGCTTGCGCCGAAAACCACGACCGGTCCGAGTGCCTTGTTCATTTTCAGGATGGGTATTGGTCCGCTGAAGTCTTTTGAAATGTGCAGCCATTTTCCGGATGTGCAGGCATCGGCATATTGATTCCATTGCAAAACGGTGCGGTCAAGTTCAGTTTTTAACCTTGTCGGCGGCAAATTGGTTTCTTTGGCAGCAATATGGATAAGTTCGGTTTCATTTGCTTGCAGCGCTTTCGCAATAGCATGCATCAAAGCGGCGCGTTGCGCAGGTAAAGTATTGGCGAAATGCGGATACGCGTTGAAAGCATCGGTAACAACGGCGTTTATTTTCGTTTTCAAATCCATGGGCTGAAGTTAATCTGTTTTATAACTTGCAAAACATGTGCTCAAATACGGAGTGATGGCGCGTTTTTCAACGGTGTTCCACCCCGGAAAACAACGTCGGTGGCACCGGTTTCCTTCCCGAAGCAGTTTGAGGCCGGTTTAATACCGATTCTACCCATGAATTTTTACCGTGTTTATACTGAGTAGAACCCACGTTTTTTAACGCAAAAGATTACAATAAATGCGATTGATATTTTGAAAGAAGTCCCGGTGAAAATACGGGTACGGGTAAATGGTTCTTTTTTTTGTACTAGCGGTGCCACCGGTTTCCCGTTAAAGCAACAGCCCCTGCAGGAAATAATACGCCACGCTGAAATAAATAATCAATCCGGTCACATCCACGAGTGTTGCTACGAAAGGCGCGGAGGATACTGCCGGGTCTGCACCCAGTTTTTTGAGGAAGATGGGCAGCATGGAGCCGGTGAGTGTGCCCCATAACACCACGCCCAGTAAGGTGATGCCCACCACCAGACCAACTTCTGTTCCGAAACTGCCATAGAGTTCCGGGAAGAAATGTGCTGCGATGAATACGCGGAAGAAACCGATCACGCCGAGTACGCTGCCCAACAGGAGGCCTGAAAGGATCTCGCGGCGCATCACCCGCCACCAGTCGGAGACGGTAATTTCTCCCAGGGCCATGGCCTGTATGATGAGTGTGGATGCTTGTGATCCGCTGTTGCCACCGCTGGAAATAATGAGCGGGACAAAAAGTGCCAGGATCACGGCTTTGGCGATCTCGTCTTCAAAATAAGCCATAGCGGTGGCCGTGAGCATTTCGCCCAGAAACAGGATGATGAGCCAGCCCACACGCTTGCGGAATAGCTTCAGGAGCGGCATTTCGAGGTAAGGCTCATCAAGGGCCTCGGTACCGCCTATCTTTTGAATGTCTTCGGAGAATTCCTCGTTGGTGATCCAGAGTACATCGTCGATGGTAACGATACCCAATAGAAGATTTGCATCATCTACCACGGGCAGGGCCACGCGGTTGTTCATTTTGAAGATGTTGTTGGCGCTTTCCTGGTCGTCGTTCACGTGGAGGGCGATGAAACGGCCGTCTATCAGTTCTTTCACCGGTTTATCAGGTGCGGCGAAGAGGAACTCACGGATACGGATATCGTCTATCAACTGTCCCTGGTCGTTCACTACATAAAGTACGTCGATGGTTTCGGAGTCGCGGCCTACTTCCCGGATATGGTCCAGCACCTGCTGTACGGTCCATTCTTCGTGGATGGCGAGGTAATCCGGCGTCATCAGCCTGCCCACAGTGCCTTCGGGGTAGCCCAGCAGCGCCAGGGTAATCCTGCGTTCTTCGGGATCAAGGGTTTTGATCATTTCCCGCACCACTTCGGTGGGCAACTCTTCCAGGAATGAAGTCCGGTCGTCGGCGGGCAGTTCGTTCAGCAACTCGGCGCTTGTAAATGCCGGCAGCGACTGAATGATCCGTTTCTGTGTGGGGAAATCAAGTATTTTGAAGGTACTGGTGGCGCGGTGGAGCGAAAGATGGGCCACGATCTGTGCTTCATAGTCGGGAAACTCATAAATCATTTCAGCTACATCGCTGATGTTCTGGTGGTTCAGAAAATCACGGATCAATAGCTTGTCTTCCCGGGCTATCAACGCTTCAAACTGGCGGAATAGTTCTTTTTGTTCCGTTTCCATCGACATCCCGCAAAGTTAAGGAATTACGTTCAGCCTTATTGCGCATCGAACCATACCGGTTCCGTTTCGTTCCAGGCCCCATTATAGTTAATGAACAGTTCTTCCCCCGCGGCAATAGCTCTCACCGTGCGGATCTGCATTGTTCTGCCATCGTAATCCATATCATAATCGCAATTCGATTGGTAAGCATGGTTGTACATGGAAAGGTAACCCAGGGCCACCACACATTCATCAAGGTTTTCTCCCCATTCGAAGATGTAATCGTGGAGCGGCGTTTGATCGAGCAGTTTCCGGTGGTCGCTGTTCATCACGATGACAGGTGAAATTTCTATCACTGTTCCGGCTTCCAGCGCTTCGGCCGTAAAAACGCCGCGGTCCATGGATGGCGTGGGGGCGATGTACAGACAGGGTAAAATCATAGCAGTTCTCCTACATGGTTGCGTATGTTGGCGCTAAGAGAATCGGTGGGAAGGTCATTCGCGTCCAGACCGAAAGGGTTTTCGATTTCTTCGGCGATCAGTTCCAGCGAGGCCAGTACATAAAAGATGAAGCCAATTACGGGGATCACATAATAACCCAGACTGAACACAAAACCGAAAGGCAGTGTCATCACATACGCGAAGATGAATTTTTTCAGAAAAGCAGAGTAGGAGAAGGGGATAGGGGTATTTCGGATGCGCTCGCAGGCACCACAGATATCGGCGAAACTTTGCATTTCCGTATTCAGTGTAATCAGTTGGTCGCCAGTGATGGTACCTTGTTTATAGAGTTGGTTCACCTTGTCAATCATCAGAAATGCGATCTGGTTGGGCACGTGTTTGTGCGGATCAATGTTTTCGTGGGAGAACCCATGTGTAGATACAAAATCGCCCGCATGGTATTTGCTGCGGAGGTGGTTCTTCAATGCGAAAGCAAAGTTGGGGATCATCACCCTGAACCAGGCCCGGTGCGCATCGTTTTCAGGAAGTATCGCCGCCATTTTCATCGCCAGGTTTCTGCTCGAATTCACGAGTGAACCCCAGTGTTTACGGCCTTCCCACCAGCGGTCGTAGGCCGTGTTGGAACGGAAGGCGAGTAGGAGGGAAATCACGAAACCCAGCATGCTGTGCAATAAAGTGATGTTCTTTACATGGCTGCTTTCCGATAATTTCCATACCTCCGTTTCCAGGAAAGCGATAATGCCGGAATAAATGCAGATGGCGATGATCATGGGCAGCAGCTTGCGGAAAGTATCTGCCTTGTGAACGCGGAAAATAAAGGTGAACCAGTCTTTCGGGTTGTATTCTACCATAAATAAATAAGGTCGAATGTACAGGATTTTTGGTTTTTGGGAGGCCATTGAAGGAATTAATACATTATACGGAGGTGTTCGTATATTTTAAACAGGGTTTGTCGGGTGTTTTTGCAACATTTACACAGCATTGCATCATACGATGCGTTGCTAACCTATGTTTCTTTTCTCATGTCTGTGTGTGTTTAAAAAAGTCCCGCTTCGAGCGGGATTTTTTATTTCCGGAATCCCTAATTTGTGGCATGAGCGCTAAAGTGAAGATCCTGCTGTTTTTTGGTACCATACTGGGTATCCTGATCGCCGCGTATGTTTGGTGGGTGCCGGCCCTTGCGGAAAAATTCGCGGGCAGATTGCCTGTTTCCTACGAGCAATCTGTAGGCCAGCAGTTGTATGATCAGATGCGGAAAACCTGGGATGTGGATGAAGAAAGAACCCGTCTGCTCCAGCTTTTTTACGACGACCTGAATTACGACCGTGCTTATAATACAAAAGTTACCGTGGTGAAATCTCCAGAGAAAAACGCTTTTGCTTTACCCGGCGGTTTTATTGTAGTGTACACTGGCATTCTGGAAGATATGCCTTCGGCCGAAGCACTTGCCGCACTGCTGGCGCACGAAACAGCACACATCACCCAGCGCCACACCTTACGCAATATCATGCGGAGTATGGGCCGCGGCATGCTGATCGCACTTGTTACCGGGAACGGAGATGGTGTGGCGGGCGCGATATTGAGCCGGGCCAATGAATTAAAAGGATTGGAGTATTCCCGCGAACTGGAAACCGAAGCCGACAATCAGGGCCTCGCCTTCATGAAGAAAAGAAAGATCAACCCCAGCGGCATGAAAGTATTGATGGAATTCCTCGCGGAAGAAACGGCCGGAAGTGAGCCCGCTGCTTTCATGAGCACCCACCCGCTTTTCGATACCCGGATTGCCAACATCGATGCCCAGCTCAAAAATATTTCCGAAGAGACCAAAGATGCGCGGCTCAACGAATTTTTCAAGATCATCAAAGCAGGAGAGGCCGCACCTTCAGGAGATTGGTAAACTTCATAGCTCCTCCACTTACACAAAAACCGCTATCCCCGGAAAGGAAATTCTAATGCATCCTGATTGGAGATGCCTCTCCATACTTCAACCTTTCCTGCTTAATTAACGCTCCGCGTCTGCGAGGCACGAAGCAGTGCGCCGTGGCGAGAAATTTCTTCTCCCCAGGCAACCAATTTACACCTTCCCCAGCAAACCTTCCAATTCAAAAGAAGAGTACTGAAAAATCAAGTTCAATAACTATACTAACCGCAACCCTTAATCCTCCTGCTCAATCAACGCCTTGCGTCCTTGTTGCTTTGCGTTCTTTGCGTGAAAAGAGAATAGAATTCAACCAAAAAAAATGCCGCTCCTCAACAGAAGCGGCATTACTATTAAAACGAAATTTTCTAATTCTTAGCAAACTCAGCGCGGATCACATTCAGCGCCCCACCTGCCTTGAACCACTGAATCTGTTGTTCATTGTAGGTATGGTTCACTGGAAACTGCTCTCTGCTGCCGTCTTTGTGGGTAAGTACCACCGTAAGCGGCGCGCCGGGTGCGAATTCAGTGAGTCCTTCAATATCGATCACATCATCTTCCTGGATGCGGTCATAATCTTCTTTGTTGGCGAAAGTAAGCGCCAGCATACCTTGCTTTTTCAGGTTGGTTTCGTGGATACGCGCGAAACTCTTCACGAGGATAGCGCGTACACCGAGGTGACGTGGTTCCATCGCTGCGTGTTCACGGCTGGAGCCTTCACCATAGTTTTCGTCACCCACCACCACGCTTCCGAGACCTGCGGCTTTGTAAGCGCGTTGCGTGGCCGGAACCGGGCCGTATTCACCAGTAAGCTGGTTCTTGATTTTATCGGTTTCGTTGTTGAAAGCGTTTACGGCGCCGATCAGCATGTTGTTGGAAATGTTATCGAGGTGACCGCGGTATTTTAACCAGGGACCCGCCATGGAAATATGGTCGGTAGTACATTTTCCTTTTGCTTTGATCAGCAGTTTCAGTCCGCGCAGTTCTGTGCCTTCCCATGCGGAGAAGGGTTCCAGTAACTGGAGACGGTCGCTGCTTGGGCTTACAGCCACAGATACGGAAGAGCCGTCGGCGGCAGGTGCCTGGTAGCCGGCATCTTCCACTTCAAAACCTTTCACGGGCAATTCAATGCCTGCTGGTTCGTCCAGTTTCACCTGGGCACCTGCTTCGTTGGTCAGTGTATCGGTGATGGGGTTAAAAGTGAGACTACCTGCTATCGCGAAGGCGGTCACTATTTCAGGAGAGGCCACGAATGCGTGTGTATTGGGGTTACCATCTGCTCTTTTAGCGAAGTTCCTGTTGAAGGAAGTGATGATGGAGTTTTTCTCTCCTTTTTCAGCGCCATGACGCGCCCACTGCCCGATGCAGGGACCGCAGGCATTGGCCAGCACCACACCACCAATATCGGCGAAGGTGTTCAGGATACCATCTCTTTCTGCGGTGAACCGAACCAGTTCAGAGCCGGGCGTAATGGTGAACTCAGACTTTGCTTTCAGGTTCTTGGAAGCAGCCTGGTCGGCAATAGAAGCCGCGCGGGTCATGTCTTCATAAGAAGAGTTGGTGCAAGAACCTATCAGACCCACATCCAGTTTTGCGGGCCAGTTGTTGGTGCGTACCGCTTCGGCGAATTTGCTGAGGGGCCATGCCAGGTCCGGGGTGAATGGTCCGTTGATATGCGGTTCCAGTTCTGAAAGATTGATCTCAATCAGTTGGTCATAATATTTTTCAGGAGATGCGTATACTTCAGCATCGGGACGCAGGTGATCACGTACGCCATCGGCCAGGTCGGCTACCTCAGCCCTTTCGGTACCACGGAGGTAAGCGCTCATTTTATCGTCGTAGGCGAACAGGGAACAGGTTGCGCCGATTTCAGCACCCATGTTACAGATTGTGCCCTTACCGGTTGCGCTGAGGCTGTCGGCACCTTCACCGAAGTATTCCACGATAGCGCCGGTTCCACCTTTTACGGTGAGGATGCCCGCCACTTTCAGGATTACGTCTTTCGCTGCAGTCCAGCCATTCATTTTGCCGGTCAGTTTTATACCGATCAGTTTGGGCATTTTCAGTTCCCAGGGCAGTCCGGCCATAACGTCCACCGCATCTGCACCACCCACACCGATCGCGATCATACCAAGACCACCCGCGTTAGGCGTGTGAGAGTCGGTACCAATCATCATACCACCGGGGAAGGCATAGTTTTCCAGCACCACCTGGTGGATGATACCAGCGCCGGGTTTCCAGAAACCGATGCCATATTTATTGGATACCGAAGCGAGGAAATCGTACACTTCTTTGTTTACATCAATAGCAGTGGCGAGGTCGGCCTCGGCACCCACTTTCGCCTGGATCAGGTGATCACAGTGTACACTGGAGGGAACAGCGGCTTTTGCTCTTCCGCAGGTCATGAACTGGAGCAGCGCCATCTGGGCGGTTGCATCCTGCATGGCCACGCGGTCCGGGGCAAAGTCAACATAATCCTTACCACGCTCATAAGCGCTTTTCGCGGGTGAATAAGTGTGCGCGTACAGGATTTTTTCTGCCAAAGTCATTGGTCGTCCCAGCAATTGACGGGCAGCAGCTACTTTACCGGGGAGTTCTCCATATACCTTTTTGATCAAGTCCAAGTCGAAAACCATTGTATAAAATTTTAATGAAGAATGCTGTGTGCTTTGAGGCGCTGCGAATTTACTTAAAATTTGCCTTTTTGCCGAAACCATTGTTGTGATTCCCGTGTAATTTTGATAAATTAGCGGTATTAAAAAACCGGTGTTCCTCCATGAAAAAGCTGAAAGATATCATTGAAATGAATGCTTTCGGGGTGTGTTCCTACCTGGGCGACAAAATGGGTATCGCCAGTTCCCGTATCCGCCTGTGGTTCGTGTATATTTCCTTCATGACCCTCGGTTCCCCGCTTATTATTTATATGATCGTGGCCTTTTGGGTGAATATGAAGCATTATATGCTGTCGGCCCGCCGCAATCCGCTCCGCAACCTGTAGCCATTCACATTTGATTAACCCGTACCCATCTGCTTAATGGGTACTTTTGGTGATTATTCCGGAAGCCGATGATCACCTATAAATACAGTTATACCAATTACAAAGATTGGCTTGCCGGGTTCGCCCGCGCGATGGGAACATCTCCCCGGAATGAACACCACTTTGTGATTCCGGCAGCCTTTGGGCAGGGGCATATCTGGCAATTCTCGCTTCCGAACGGACTTGATATGGTGATCTGCGATTTTAAACTCTCCGAAAACCTGGTGTTGCACCGCACCGCTTCGCCCAGCAGGTATTATACCTTGCGTTTCGACGAGGTGCTGGTGTCTGAGGAACTGGAAGTGCGTATTCATGATGACAGCGTAAAAGAAAAAGGACACCTTCGTTCAGCCGTTACACTTACCTGCGATATGTTCGATTTAGAAGTGCTGCTGTCGAAAGGTTCTTCCGTACGATCTATTGCCCTGTTGTTCCCGGAAACCTGGCTGGCCCGGTATTTCGATTTCAAAGAGCCAGAATCGGTATTGAAACAATACCTGGCTATGAAAACGGCCAGTCTGAACTTTGAACCCATCGATACCAACTACCGCCAACTGATGAACGAAATTTTTTCGTTTTCGCCGGAGCATCCTTTGTGGCTCGCGAAACTCGAGAACAGGACCATGCTGCTGGCAGAACGTTTTTTTACCAGGTTGTTCGATAAACTGGCCGGGAATAAAAGCCTGAAACCCGGTGTTTCCCCTTTAGATGTTCAATTGCTGATGGAAGTAGAGTCGGCCCTCCTCAAAAGTATTGATTCAGCCCCGCCAACTATACCGGAACTGTCACGAATGGCTTCTATGAGTCCTTCCAAACTGAAGAAGCATTTCAAAACAGTGTATGGACTGCCCGTTTATAAATATTATCAGAAGCACCGGATGCATGAGGCCCGCAAGTTGTTATTGTCTGGGAAATACTCCGTAAAAGAAGTGGGGCTTCGCCTCGGTTACTCCAACCTGAGCCACTTCGCGCTCGCCTTCAAAAAAGAGTTCAGTGTGCTTCCAAGTGAAGTACTGTTACTGAATTAAAAAAGAATAATTTTTTTTTGGGATATGTAGAGATATTTCCCTAATATTGACAAGTCAGGTTCATGATTGGCCCGATAAGGGCATAAAATAATTTACCTGGGCTTTATTTTTGAGACGGTTTAGTAAGTTTTTTCCCCGGGTCCCGTTTTTACTATCCACCCTTCCGGAAAAACCAACCCGTCCATCCGATCGAAAGGCCGTTGTCCAACCTATTTAAAAACCATAGTTACATTCCCAACCTTCCTGAAAATATTTAAAATCAATTTTCGCCTTTGGAAAACGAATTGGTGGAGGCTGTATCAAAGTTTGGTACAGCCTCTTTTTATTTTCCTCAAACATTGATTTGAATTAAGCCCCGCAGTTTATTTTGGTACAGTTTTAGAATATCGATGGGCAATAAATTCTACCATCATGAAAAAACTGATCCTTTCCCTTTCTATGTTGTGCAGTGTGGCTTTGCTTTGGACCGCATGCGACAAGAAAGATGAAGACAATTCCGGTAAGGCCCGTGTTCAGGTAAGACTTACAGATGATCCAGGCGACTTCGATGCTGTTTATGTAGACGTAAGAGAAGTAAGAGTAAATATGACCGATGGCGATGATGATGGCTGGCAAACGCTTTCAGGCATAAGGCCAGGTATCTATAACCTGCTCGATCTTGTAAATGATAAGGATACATTGCTCGCCGATGCTTTCCTTCCTTCCGGGCGTATCCATCAGATGCGACTGGTATTGGGTTCCCAGAACAGTGTGGTGGTAAATGGTGTGGAAACACCACTTCAAACACCGAGCGCGCAACAAAGCGGATTGAAGTTAAATATCCAGCAGGATATTGATGGCGGCTTGCTATATGTGATTCTTCTCGATTTTGATGTAGCCAAATCTATTGTACACACCGGTAATGGTAAGTTTATCTTAAAGCCGGTGATCAGAACCATCTTTGAATCAGTGGGCGGTTCAGTGAAAGGAGTGGTATTGCCCGATTCCGTGAAAGCAGCATTGTTGCTGATGAATGGAAACGATACCATCGCAAGTTCCTTCACCGGAAGTAATGGAGGATACCTGATGAAAGGACTTCCTTCCGGCAATTACTGGTTGAATGTTCGACCACTTCATCCTGATTTTGATACGGCAGTGGTGAACAACATTGTGGTGAATGCAGGAAGTGTGACCTGGGTGGATACGGTGCGGTTGCAGAAATAAATTTTTTCACGCAATTGCTTTGTGCTGCGCACTTCGCAACGCCAAGTGGCAAAGACGCCAAGAGCGGTTTAGTTGCTGGGTGTTTGATTGATTTGTAAGTTTACTTTGTATAGTTCAATTCCCAATAAAACAAGCAAGGCATATCAAATCGATATGCCTTGCTTGTTTATAAATTAAACTGAGTATTTACACTACAGCTTTTCTTAATCTCGTTAATTCTTTCAGTAATCCTTCCAATTTATCCAACTGCAACATGTTCGCGCCATCACTTTTTGCTTCGGCGGGATTAGGATGCGTTTCGATGAACAAGCCATCAGCGCCTGCGGCAATGGCCGCTTTGGCAATGGTGCCGATCATGCCCGGATTACCGCCGGTTACGCCGCTGGTTTGGTTGGGCTGTTGCAGGGAATGCGTGCAGTCCATTACAACGGGAACATCAAAGGTGCGCATCACAGGGATGTTCCTGTAATCCACTACCAGATCCTGGTAGCCGAAGGTGGTCCCTCTTTCGGTGAGCATGATTTTTTCGTTTCCGGCTTTCCTGATTTTTTCCACCGCGAATTGCATGGAGGTGCCACTCAGGAACTGTCCTTTTTTTACGTTCACCACTTTGCCGGTTTCGGCGGCAGCGATCAGCAGGTCCGTTTGGCGGCAGAGGAAGGCTGGTATCTGTAAGATATCAGCATATTCCGCTGCCATGGCGGCTTCCGGAGCGGAATGAATATCGGTGGTGGTGGGGAGTTTGTAGTACGCTCCGGTCTTTTTTAAGAGAGAAAGTCCGGTGTCGTCGCCCAGTCCGGTAAAGGAATTGGCGCTGGTGCGGTTGGCCTTTCTGTAAGAAGACTTAAAAATATAAGGGATGCCCAGGGAGCGGCATATTTCACTTACTTTCCCGGCTACATCCATCAGCAACTGCTCACTTTCTATCACACAAGGGCCGGCAATAAGGAAGAACTGGGTAGGATCGTATTCCTGCCCTTTGAACAATGATTTCAGGTATTCCATGCGGCAAAGGTAAAAGATTACGTGCAAACCGTTGCGCCATTTGTACATTCCGTAAACGGACAAATGAAAGTTTTATTAGGTTTGTGCACCCAAAAAATCAAATGAATGGTAAGAGAGAAAATACTGGTAATAGGCGCTTGCGGACAGATAGGCGTTGAACTTACACTGGCCCTGCGAAAAGTATATGGCGGTTCAAACGTGATTGCGTCCGACCTTCGGGAGGAAAACGAGTTGCTGCGCGGCTCCGGCCCTTATGTACAACTGGATGCCATGAACAAAGAGATGTTGCATGTACTGGTAATCCGACACAACATAACACAGGTTTACCTGCTGGCGGCCATCCTTTCCGCAACGGGAGAGAAGAACCCCAACCTGGCCTGGTCGCTGAACATGCAGAGTCTGCTCAATCTGCTGGACATCGCGAAGGAGGAAAAACTTCACAAAGTGTACTGGCCCAGCAGCATCGCGGTATTCGGCCCCACTTCCCCTAAAAAAATGTGTCCCCAGCAAACGGTGATCGAACCCACCACGGTGTATGGAATCAGTAAATATGCGGGTGAGTTCTGGTGCAACTATTATTTCCAGCGGTACGGCGTGGATGTGCGTAGCCTGCGTTATCCCGGACTCATCAGTTACAAATCAGCGCCTGGTGGGGGGACAACAGATTATGCGGTGGAAATTTTCCATGAAGCGCTGGAGGAAAATAGATACGAATGTTTCCTGAAGGATGATACCTATCTTCCTATGATGTACATGCCGGATGCCATTCGCGCCACCATTGAACTGATGGAAGCGCCCGCGGATAAGATATCGGTGCGTACTTCTTATAACCTGGCTTCCATGAGTTTTTCTCCGGCAGAGATTGGTGCCGAAATCAAAAAGCATATTCCTGAATTTGAAATCAGTTACAAGCCCGATTACCGCCAGCAGATCGCTGACAGTTGGCCACAAAGTATTGATGATGCCGTAGCCCGGAAAGACTGGGGATGGAACCATGAATTCAACCTCGGAAAGATGACGGAAGACATGCTGAAGAACCTGAAGCCCTAGCGGATGGTCCTGAAGTCTTCGAACCAGGTGTAAGGGATCGGGCGGGATTCCACGTGTGTAACGATGGCGTTCTCCGATCCCTCCCAGCACCAATCCTTGAAGGCGATCAGTTGTTCAGTACTGCCGGTGGCGATCAGTAAAACGGTACCATCGGGCATGTTGCGGGCGGTACCGGTAAGACCCAGTTCCCTGGCTTTTTCGTTTGCTGTTGCCCGGTAGAAAACACCCTGCACTTTTCCACGCACAATAATCTCGATTGTTTCTTCTGCCATACTTTATAGTTTGCCTATATCTGCCACTGTTCTTTTTTCCAGTATTCTGAGGGTCGCGTCGCGAACGCTTACCATCACATCATGGAGTCCACACGATTTTTCGTCACAGTTTTTACATCGTTCGTAAAAGTTCAGACTCACACAGGGTAGGAGCGCGATGGGCCCGTCCAATAAACGCATCACTTCCGCAAGCTGAATATTTTTGGGCGATTTCTTAAAATAATAACCGCCGCCCTTTCCTTTTTTGCTGTCCAGTATATCAGCCTTTTTCATTTCCAGGAGAATGTTCTCCAGGAACTTGAGCGGGATTTTCTTTTTCTTCGAAATCTCTGCGATCAGAACCGGTTCGTCTGATTGTTTCTGTGCCAAATACATCAATGCCTGGAAGGCGTATTGCGTTTTCTTGCTGATCATACCGAGGGCCTTTGAAATAAATATACTACAAATATACTAGGAAAGTAGGGAATGGAACTCAGATCAGTTTGTGCTCGTAAGCATATTTGATGAGCCCGAGTACACTGTTGGTGGATGTTTTCCTGAAGATGTTCTTCCGGTGTGTTTCTACGGTTCTTTCACTGATGAAAAGGGCATCGGCGATCTGTTTGTTGTTGAATTCTTTTTCAATCAGGGCGATGATCTCAATTTCCCTGGCCGTCAGGTGCACTTCGGCGTTTTCTTTCTGGATCAGGCTTGCCTTACCCATTTCAGCCATCACTTCTTCGCTGAAATAAAGGCCGCCCCCCGCGATTTTATCGATGGCATGCAGCAGTTCGGATTTGCCGATGTTCTTCAATACATAACCCGCAATGTCCGCATCGGAAATCATCTGGTTCACCAGTTGGCCCTCGCCGCTCATCGACAGTGCGAGTATGCGTATATGCGGGTATTGCTTCCGGATGGTGGCCGCCAGTTCTCTGCCGTTCATTTCGGGCATCATCACATCTGTTAACAGTACGTCTACGGGGATATTCCTGAGCTGGTCGAGCAGGAAACGTGCGCTGGTGGTGGTGATCTCCACGCTGTACCGGGGCTGCCCCTCTAAAAGAGAGATCAACCCATCGATTACGATCTGGTGGTCATCTACTACCGCGAGCCTGATTTTGTCCTGCGCCATGCGCCGAAGTTATTGATTTTTAAAGGCCCAGTACTTCTTTCATGCTGAAAATTCCTTTCTTCCCGGCAATGTATTCCGCGGCCAGTACTGCGCCGGAAGCGAACCCGGTACGGTTGTGCGCGGTATGAATGATCTCAATGTCATCGATGGGAGAGGAATATTTTATTTTGTGGGTACCCGGTGCCGGATCGATTCTTTCGGAAAGAATGCTGAGTTCTGCGGGGTTCTCGGTAGTGTCGTTTACCCATGACTGTTTCCTACTGATTTTTTCCATCACCTGTTCGGCCAGCGTAATGGCTGTGCCGCTTGGTGCATCCAGCTTCTGGGTATGGTGAATTTCCACCATGCTCACGTCATAATCAGCGTGCGGCGCCATGAGTTCGGCGAGTTTGCGGTTCAGTTCGAAGAAGATGTTCACGCCGATGCTGAAATTGCTGGCGTACAACAATGTGCCGTTTTTCTCCTTTACCAAGGCCGTTACTTCGTCGTATTTGTTCAGCCACCCGGTGGAACCGCATACGAGCGGCACGCCCGCTTCAATACAGCGGATCACATTGTCGTAGGCGCTTTCGGGCCCCGTGAACTCGATTGCTACATCGGCTTGCTGAATATTTGCTATGGTATTGTCTTCCAGGTTATCGATACTGATCTTCAGTACGATCTCGTGGCCTTTGGCCACAGCAATCTTTTCAATGGCCTGGCCCATTTTGCCGTATCCTATTAGCGCTATTTTCATCGTGTTGTTTTCTAGCGCAGCGAAATTACGCTTTTAGAAGAGTTTTTCCCGATGTTCAATACAAAGCTTATGCCTGTGGTATTGGCCATTGGACTGTAACCTGGTTTTATCTGAAAACTCAGGTCCTCGCTTACATCAAATGCTTTAAGGTGTGCGTCCACTGTGGCATCCACTACGTTCAGGCCCCAGAAGAGGAGGAAGAATAAAACGGAATAATCTATATACCGTCTGAATTCATCCCGGCCGTTCTTGATGGATTGTGCAGAGTAAATTTTCAATTCGTCGGGTACGAGTACGTCGTTGGAAGGGATGGTATCGGCCAGCAACCGGTATGCATCGCGGTAGAGACGGTAGGTTTTGATATTGTCGGTGAATACATAAGCCGTGGTACCCAGCGCACCATAAACCAGCGGAAGTTTCCAGTAGCTACGGTTATAAATCTGTCCCCATCCGGGTAAAATAGCGGAACGGATCGTTGCTTTCCGCGGGATGATCTCCCGTTTTTTCCGCGTTTTCACGGAGTCTTTTTCCGTAGCAACGGAATCGGTTTTCACTGGAACAATATTACCGTCTTCACGGATAATCAGGCTGGAAGAATCCTTATCCTGCGCGGAAATGCAGCAGGATAAGGCGGAGAAAAATAATATGAGAAAGTATTTCATCAGTTAACTGTAACATTCATTTGTTCCAGTATCTTGTTCAACTCCTGGATGGAATAGTATTCGATGCTGATACTTCCATATCCTTTTTTGTTGTGCTGGAGTTTCACTTTGGTACTGAAATGCGATGCCAAGTTATCTTCAATTTTTTTGAAAGCGGGCGGTATTGTGGCTTTTGCGTTATTTTTAACAGCTTCAGGCTTGCCACCTTCCTTGTACATTTTGCGTACGAGGTCTTCGGTTTGGCGAACGGAAAGTCCTTTATTTTTCACTTCGCCATAGATGTAGAGTTGTTTATCCACTGCGTCTATGGAAATCAACGCGCGTGCGTGTCCCATAGAAAGGTCTGCGTTCCTGACGGCCACCTGGATATCTGGCGGCAATTTAAGCAGACGGATATAATTGGTTACCGTACTTCTTTCTTTTCCCATTCTTTCGGCCACCTGTTCCTGCGTGTAGGAGAGTTCGTCCATCATCCTTTTGTAAGACAATCCGATCTCCATCGCATTCAGGTCTTCCCTTTGGAGGTTCTCCAGCAGGGCCAGTTCCAGCAGTTGCTGGTCGTTGGCCTGGCGGATGTAGGCGGGAATATCTTTCAGTCCGGCGATTTTGCTGGCGCGGTACCTTCTTTCACCCGAAATCAGGCGGTATTTCCCGTCAGGAAGTTTGGATACCGTGATGGGTTGGATGATATCGTGCATTTTGATAGAGTTCGCCAGCTCGTTGAGGGCGGTCTCTTCAAAATCGTGGCGCGGGTTTTTGGGGTTGGTCTCGATCAGCTCTATCGGGATGCGGATGATGCCCGTAGCCGCGTCCACCACACTGCTTTTCAGGTTACCGGTGGTGGTTTTCAGATCGGCGTCAATATTCTTCAGCAGGGAGCGTATCCCTTTACCCAGCGCTTCTTTCTTATTCGGAGTCGTCATCGTGTTCGGTAGTTAATATTCTGTCTTCCTGGTTAATTTTAGTGAGGTTGTTCTTTTGCAGTATTTCTTTTGCGAGGTGCAGGTAATTGAGTGAACCCTTGCTTTCCGCATCGTACAGGATAACGGGTTTCCCGAAACTTGGCGCTTCGCTGAGCCTTGTATTCCGGTGTACGATCGTATGGAAGACCATATCTTCGAAATGCCTTCTTACTTCACTCACCACCTGGTTGCAGAGGCGGAGACGGCCGTCGTACATGGTCATCAGGATACCTTCAATCACCAGTTCAGGGTTCAACCTGTTCTGCACGATCTTAATGGTGTTTAATAATTTACCGAGACCTTCCAGGGCGAAGAACTCACATTGAACGGGTACGATCACGGAATCTGCTGCTGTTAACGCGTTCACCGTAATCAGACCCAGGGAAGGAGAGCAGTCGATCACGATAAAATCGTAATCATCTTTAATGACCTCCAGTGCATTTTGCAGCACCAGTTCCCGGTTGGGGTAGTTGATCATTTCGATTTCGGCACCCACCAGGTCGATATGTGAAGGAATCACATCCAGGTTGGGGATATCCGATTTCAGCACCACATCTTTTGCGGGCGTATCGTTCACCATGCAATCGTAGAGGCTCTGCGTGATGTTGTGGAGGTCGAAGCCCACGCCGGTGGTACTGTTCGCCTGCGGGTCAGCATCTACGAGCAGTGTCCTGTACTCGAGTACAGCGAAACTTGCCGCCAGGTTAATGGCGGTGGTGGTTTTACCCACTCCTCCTTTTTGGTTTGCTACGCCTATGATTCGGGCCATGCTGTTCGGGTTCTTTAAGTTATAATGGATCAGGAATTACCTGTTTGAAGGGTAATATCGGTGCCAATAGCTGGCAAATGTAAGGTTAACCCGGCATTTCGGAACATTTCCCGGGCTTTTTCATGGTCAACGCGTATAAATCCGAAGGTATCGTAGTGGACGCCCACAATATGGTCCACGTTTACCCATTCGGCGGCCTGAACGGCATCTTCCACGCCCATGGTGAAATTGTCGCCGATAGGCAGCACCGCAAAGTCCAATTTTGCCCAGCGGGGGATGAGTTGCATGTCCATGGTAAGCGCCGTATCACCACTATAGTAAAAGTTTCCTTCTTCTGTAGTAAAAACAAATCCCATTGGGTTTCCGCCATAACTTCCATCGGGCAGGCCACTGGAATGCTGGGCCACCACACACTTTACGGCGCCGAAATCGAAGTCCCATTTCCCGCCGGTATTCATCGGGTGGGTATTGGCAACGCCGTTTTTATTCAGCCATTCATGAATTTCCCAGGCGGCCACCACTGTGGCTCCGGTACGCTGCGCAACGGCCACGCAATCCGCAAAGTGATCGGCATGACCATGGGAAAGGAAGATATAATCTGCCAGAATGCTGTTGATGTCCACTGCTTTCGCCAGTTCGTTGTACGTAACAAATGGATCGAATAAGATATGCTTTCCTTTGATTTCCACAGAGAAGCAGGAATGGCCGTAATAGGTTAGTTTCATGTGTTTTATGGCTTTTTCTTTTAATGTGAAATGGTCTCAGGAGAAATCAATTCATATTAAGGGATGTTCCGGTGCAAAAATAATCGTTCGTGGTTGAATTCGGGAACAATTACATTCCTTTGCTGTTAGGAAAGCACGCTAGGAAGTTTCCACGCAAAGACGCAAGGGAGCAAGGACGCAAAGCCTTGATTGTTTGATAGAGGTTTTTGACAACAGGTTCCTGAGGTTTAGTAATGTTAAGGGGCTAGTGGGCACCCTCATCTTACCATACAAACCCATTCAACCTTTCCTCATTTAAGCCGCTCCTTGCGTCCTTGCTTCCTTGCGTCTTTGCGTGAACCAAAGCTTCTGCGAGAAAAAACAATACATGGAAGAAAAATACCTCATCATAGCCGGCACCGACCGGCCCGGCAGCAATACCATCAAAATAGCACGCCTCTACCGCCAGATGCTTGAAAAAAAATCCATTGAAGCGAAACTCTTTTCCCTCGAAGAATACAACCCCCTCGGAAAAGGAGAAGAGCGCCAGGTATGGCAGGAAGAATGGCTGATCCCGCCCAACAAATTCATTTTCGTGTCGCCGGAGTACAACGGAAGCATCCCCGGCATACTGAAATTACTCATCGATCAGGCCGATATCAGAAGGGCATGGTGGCATAAAAAAGCAATGCTGGTGGGCGTTTCCACCGGAAGAGCGGGGAACCTTCGCGGGATGGACCACCTCACCGGTATCCTGCACTACCTTAAAATGCACGTGCTCCCCAATAAACTGCCCATCTCAACAGTAGATAAACTGCTCGACGAAAACGGACAACTCTCCGATATGCCGCTCATCCATTCCATGGAAGCGCAGGTGGACGAATTCATTCAATTTTAAACAAAAAAAATGCGAAACAGCAACGGTTGGTGGATCATTGTGGCGATCATGCTGCTTTTGGATGTATATGTTTTCCAGGTGGTGAAATACCTTACCCAGGGCGCGGGCGATAAAACAAGGCTGCTGGTGCATGGCGCTTTCTGGCTGGTTTCAGGCGTGGCGCTTTTGTTCATGGTGCTGATCCCTTTCGTGAATTACGACAACTGGCCCAAAGCCGCGCGTACGTATATTTTCGCAATGGTGGTGGGATTGTTTTTCGCGAAGCTGATTGGAACGATTTTCTTTTTCGCCGATGATGTGAGGCGTGGCATCATGTGGGTGGTGGGCAAGGCTTTCAGCAATCCTTCCGTTGAAGTGAACCATTCCGGAGAAGGCATTTCCCGCTCCACTTTTATGAGTTGGCTCGGCATTGGTGTGGGCGGAACCTTGTTTGGCAGTCTGTTGTTCGGGTTCCGGAACAAATACAATTACAGAATAGAAAAACTGGTACTGCATTTTCCCGAGTTGCCAGCCGCCTTCAAAGGGCTGAAGGTGGTACATATTTCAGATATACATTCCGGGAGTCTGCAGGATGAAAATGGGGTGCGGAAAGGCATCGAAATGATCATGAATGAAAAGCCGGACCTGATCCTTTTTACAGGCGACCTCGTGAACGACCGCGCCACGGAAATGGACCCATGGAAGCAACTGTTCGGTTCCCTCAAAGCGCCGCTGGGTGTATATTCCACCCTCGGCAACCACGATTATGGCGATTATGTAAGCTGGGAAAATGATGAAGTGAAAGCGAAGAACCTCGAAGCGCTGAAGGCCGTTCATGGCGATATGGGCTGGCGGTTACTGATGAATGAACATGTGGTGCTGGAAAAAGAAGGACAACAAATTGCCTTGCTCGGCATCGAAAACTGGGGCGCGAAAGGCCGCTTCCCCAAATACGGTAAGATGGACACCGCTTACCCGGGCACTGAAAATATTCCGTTTAAAATATTGATGAGCCACGATCCTTCTCACTGGGATGCACAGGTGCGGACCACTTACCCCGATGTGCAACTGATGCTGGCCGGGCATACACACGGTATGCAGTTCGGCGTGGAAATGCCCGGGTTCAAATGGAGCCCGGTACAATATATGTATAAGCAATGGGGGGGATTGTATGAAGAAGGAACGCAAAAACTATATGTGAACCGCGGCTTCGGTTTTATCGGGTATCCCGGAAGGGTAGGCATCCTGCCGGAAATTACGGTATTCACCCTGGCGTAATTTTTTCCGAACGGAATAGGGGTGAAGGAATATACAGTTGTATTCCTGCTGAAAGCAAAGAATTACTTAAAAAACGGTTTCCTTTATCGGCAACGGCCATAGGTTCATCACTTATAACAATCTTTAACAACCGGTGGCATGTAAGTTGATTTCGTTGAGGAAAGCTAAAAAACGACTTGTATGAAAAAGAGTATTTTTTTCCTGGCCATCGCCCTGCTGGGTTTTGCTCAGATCAGCCTCGCTCAGAAACCTAATTTCGGACTCGGTATCAAAGCCGGGGCCAACATGAACAAAATTGACGGGCAGTCTTTCAAAGACGGGTACAATTTCGGCTACCAGTTGGGTGGTTTCGCCGAACTCAATTTCAGTAAAACATTCGGACTGCAGCCCGAAGTATTGTGGACGGAATCGAATGCCCGCACCGGAGCGGAATTCGAGGACATCTACCAGGACCTCGGCGCACAGGTAAAAGATGTAAAACTGAACTACCTCGCTATCCCACTGTTGCTGAACATCCGTCCTTCCAATTTCATCACTTTCCAGGTGGGACCGCAGTACAGCATCCTGATCGATAAAGACAAACGCCTTCTGGACAATGGAAAAGAAGCTTTTAAAAGCGGGGATTTCTCCATGCTGGGTGGTGTACAACTGAAATTAGCCATGTTCAGGGCCTATGGCCGCTACGCGGTAGGTCTGAACGACATCAACGATATTGATAACCGCGACCAGTGGAAAAGCCAGGCATGGCAGGTGGGCGTAGGTTATGTATTCTGATAAAACAGCAGAAAAAGATTAGAACCCGGTCAATTCGACCGGGTTTTTTTGTATGGCACCAATATTGACCCCGTAGTTTTCCCACTTTTCCCGCCATCCCGCGGGCAGAATGGCAGTACTTTTATCTTAAATAAGCACGGATGAGCGACCAGCATTTTTTCCTGAGACCTGAAGATGAAATGGATTTTATGCCCATTATTCCCCTGAACGAAAGTGAAGACGATAACAACGCCGCTATGGACCTGCCCGCCGAGGTGCCCTTATTGCCACTACGGAACACCGTTTTGTTCCCCGGTGTGGTGTTGCCCATAACGGTGGGAAGGGAAAAAAGCATCAAAGCGGTGCAGGAAGCCTACAAAGGCGATAAGCTGATTGGTGTGATCGCGCAGAAAGACAGTGCAGTGGAAGAACCCGTTGTGGCC
The DNA here is from genome assembly GCA_946482545.1 of uncultured Flavihumibacter sp. The sequence goes on from CAMLRX010000020.1 coordinate 42,034, forward strand.
GACCTGGAAACAGTGGGCACTGTGGCGCGCGTCATCAAACTGATCAAAATGCCGGATGGCGGAACCACCGTGATTATCCAGGGCAAGAAAAGGTTTCTGATTGAAAAAGTGATCGTGGAGGAACCGTTCTTTAAAGCGGCCATCGCACAGATGCCGGAGGAAGAGGCCCCTGTTGATGAAAACTTCCTGGCTTATGTGGCCAATATCAAAGACCTCGCCACCCAGATCATGTCGTTTACGCCGAACCTGCCGGCTGAAGCGGGGATCATGCTGAAAAATATCGAGAACCCGGCCTTCCTGATCCATTTCGTGGCCAGTAACCTGAACGCCGGATTGGGGGAAAAACAAAAGCTCCTGGTCTCCAACAGTATCCGCGAAAGAGCCGACCTGCTGATGCAATTGCTGCAACGCGACCTCCAGTTCGCAGAACTGAAAAATAAGGTGACCACGAAAACAAGGGCCGAACTTGACAAGCAGCAACGGGAATACTTCCTGCAACAGCAGATGAAAAGCATCAAGGAAGAACTGGGTGGAGACCCCAATGAACGCGAACTGCGCGACCTTCAGCAGAAAGCGGAACAGAAAAAATGGCCCGAAGCCGCAAAGGAAATGTTCCGCAAAGGCATCGAAAAGTTGGAAAGAATGCACCCTTCCACACCCGATTACTCCGTCGTGTACAACCACCTCGATCTGCTGCTGGAACTGCCCTGGGAAGAATACACACAAGACAGCTACGACCTGGTAAAGGCCCGCAACATACTGGACACCGACCATTACGGCATGGACCGCATCAAAGAACGTATCCTGGAATACCTGGCCGTTCTGAAACTGAAAGGGGATATGAAAAGTCCGATTCTCTGTTTTGTGGGTCCTCCTGGCATTGGTAAAACATCGCTCGGCAGAAGTATCGCTTCCGCGGTGAACAGGAAGTACGCACGGTTGAGCCTGGGTGGCCTGCACGATGAAAGTGAATTGCGCGGACACCGGAAAACATATATCGGCGCAATGCCCGGCAGGATTATTCAGTCGTTGAGGAAAATTAAAACCTCCAACCCGGTGATGATTCTCGATGAAATTGACAAGATCGGCAACGACCATCGCGGCGATCCCAGCAGTGCATTGCTTGAAATACTGGATCCCGAACAGAACAATACTTTCTACGACAATTACCTTGAACTGGAATACGACCTCAGCAAAGTGCTCTTTATTGCCACGGCGAACAACATCAACAACATCCAACCCGCGCTCCGCGACAGGCTGGAGATCATCGACCTGAGCGGCTACGCCATCGAAGAAAAGATTGAGATCGCCAAAAGGCACCTGATTCCAAAACAAAAGGAGTCGCACGGATTGGGAAAATACAGTTTCCGCATTCCCGATAAGGTGATCGAAAAGATCATAAAGGATTACACGAGAGAAAGCGGCGTGCGCGACCTGGACCGCCAGATCGCCGGGGTGATGCGTAACCTGGCTAAAAAAGTGGCCATGGAGGAAAAACTGAAACCCACGGTCGCGGTAACCGATGTGGAAGAAATGCTCGGAAAACCACGCTTCAGCAACGAAGTGTATAAGTCTGCAAATATACCCGGGGTGGCCGTAGGACTGGCCTGGACCTATGTTGGCGGTGATATACTTTTTATTGAAGCGAGTTTAAGTGAAGGAAAGGGAGAAATGAGGCTTACAGGTAACCTCGGTAATGTGATGAAGGAATCGGCCAGCACGGCGCTCAGTTATTTACAGGCCAATGCGGCAAAAGCCGGTATCGACCCTACATTGTTTGCGGCGAAAAATATTCATATCCACGTGCCAGAAGGCGCGGTGCCCAAAGATGGTCCCAGTGCCGGCATCACCATGATGACCGCGCTTGCCTCCGCATTCACCGGCCGGAAAATAAAATCCCACCTCGCCATGACGGGAGAGATCACCCTTCGCGGGCAGGTACTCCCGGTAGGAGGGATCAAAGAAAAAATCCTCGCGGCCAAACGCGCGGGGCTGAAAGAGATCGTCCTTTGTTACGTGAACGAAAAAGATGTGCTGGAAATTGACCCCGCATTTATTAAGGGGTTGAAGTTCCATTATGTGAAACAGATGCAGGAAGTGCTGGACATAGCGTTAGTGTAATATATTATTATAATGAAATAGGTATGGCGACTACAGTAATGTGGTCGCCATTTTTTTCTGCCGAACATTTGCCGGGGCATGGTGCACCCCGGCTGTTCGATTTGTCCGGTATTGCTGTTCAATTCCTCCTGTAGCTGTTACATTTACCCTGCTTTTCAAACGTTATAGCGCCTGCAAACGTTTGTGTGGAAAATCATTAAAAAATAGCGCAAACGTTTGTAATGCGGGTTACAAACGTTTGCGGCAGGTAACTGCGTTTTCAGGTGTTTTTTGTATTAAAAACACGGGCTAAATTGGGCTTGTATTCAACCAGAACGAGATCAGAAAAGTGCGGAAGTAACCCTGTTTGATGCCTCAATAAATCGACAACAAGCTTATGAGAATGAAACTAGCCCCTTGCACGGGGAGGTTAGCCGCGTTGCTTGCCTTCTCTTTCCTGCACGCTATTCAGGGAAATGCCCAATCCGTTCCCCTTTCAGGTAAAGATTCTCTTCCAAAGGATTTCAAAGCCCCCACACAAATCTCCCAACAGGGGCAATTGCAGAAAGATGGCGCGGTGAAAGTACGGCCGCTTCAGTTCACCCCTTTTATTACCGCGCAACAACTGGTGAAAGGAAACCTCGCCGGTGTATTTGTGCAGGAGCCTTCCGGAGAACCGGGTACGGAACAAAATATGTTCATCCGCGGTATCTCTTCGCCATTGCTTTCCAAAAGAGAACTTTTTGACAACCAGGCGGCTGTTTTCCTCAACGGCATTCCATTGACGATGGATAATCCTTTCGCCTATGAAATACAACAATACGATTTCAACAGGATCGGGCCGGCTACCAACCTCCTCGCCAACCTGAACATCAACAATGTGGCCAGTATCGAAGTGATCAAGGATCCGGCAAAACTTGCCCTGCTGGGACCCATCGCCGCGAACGGTGCCATCTGGATCACTACAAAAGCCGCGAAATCAGGCGACCGTGAACTGAATATCCACGCCTATTACGGCGTTGCACCCAAAGAACGCGTGATGGCCGTGAACGGTGTATACGAAAATAATTTCCGCCTTCCGTTTTATGATATGTACGGCACCATGGCCGACCGCTTTAATTATCCCGCTTACCTGAAGGATTCCTCGAACGCCGATTATTACGGCAGGTCGAACTGGACGGACCTCTATTATAAGAACCAGGCCCTGTACAATGTAGACATGAGTTTGACCGGTGGTTCCGAAAGGGCCAATTTCCGCTTTTTCGGCGGTGCCACGCAAAACGCCAACAGCGCCGATGAAACTTCGCTCCAAAGGTACAACGCCTCCTTCTCTATAAATGTGATGCCGCTCAAATGGCTCACCATGTCCAGCCTGATCAATGCGGCACATATGACGCGCGACCGCAACCGTAATTTCCGAGACAGGCTCGCCGAAGCAAGGTATATCCCCGATGTTTCCAACCCGCTCACACCCAACAAAGAAGTGTACGGCAGGTACCTTTCCCAGTTTGATGACAATGTGAAAGACGACAATACCACGAATACTGTTCAGGGTTATTTTAATATTTCCGCGCAGTTGAAAGGTGCCAGGTACAATGGCGGCATCTCCTTCGATTACAATGAAGCCGCACGTGATGTGTTCTATCCCACTCAATTGCTGGAGAACAACAACTTCGTTTCCAACTATTTCGGTTACAACCAGCGCTTCATCTTCAGCAACAGCATTGGCTACAACTGGAAACTGGATGATACCAGGAACGTGGACTTCGAAGCAGGACAAAGTTTCCTGAATACGTTCAATAAGTTCGATTACGCCTATGCCTACAACGGTCCCAATAACTTTATAAAGCTGAATATCGTTAACGGAAGCCGGGGCTCTTCAGACTATCTTACCCCGCAGGGCTTCGATGTATTTTTTCACCCTTCTTCTGTTAAACAGGCCATCGCTTCTTTTTACGGAAAAGCCACTTACAACTGGAACGATGTGGTTCGTTTAACCGGTCTCGTTAGAAGGGACGGTTCTTCCGCTATGCAACCCGATAACAGGTGGTACACCGGCTACGCGGCCAACCTGGCGGTAAACGCACACAAATTATGGATGAAGAACAGTACGCTGTTCAGTGCATTCGACATCAACGCGTCTTTCGGCAGCAATGGTAAACTC
>CAMLRX010000021.1 GCA_946482545.1 uncultured Flavihumibacter sp.
ATGGACCATATCACGGATACGCTGCGCAAACACCGCGCGCCTGTGCGTCGCGTGATGCTGATGGAATGGATAGAACCCGTGTACAATTGCGGCCACTGGATACCGCACCAGATCAGCTATGCAGGCGGTGTTGACATGTTAAGTAATCCTTCCGGAGATAGTATTGTTACCCCCTGGGAGAAAATTTGTCGATACGATCCGGAAGTGCTGGTGATCGCCCCATGCGGGTTCACCACAGAACGATCATTGGAAGAAATGCACCTGCTCACCCAACTTCCCGGATGGGAGGACCTGCTGGCGGTGAAAACGAACCGTGTTTTCCTCGCCGACTTCGATCTTTTCACCCAACCCAGCGCCTCTACGCTGGTGAACGGGATAGAATTACTCGCCGGACTTTTTCACCCTGAAATATTACCCGTGCCGGAAGCACTCATCAAACATTTCAGAACCATCGGCACTGTACACGCGTAAAATATTTCCATGGCCACCATTACATTCATCACCGGAGGAGCGCGCAGCGGAAAAAGCAGTTACGCACAGGAAAGGGCACTCGCGCAAAGCATATCCCCGGTATATGTCGCCACCGCAAAGGTGTGGGATGATTCCTTCCAGAAAAGAGTGAACAGGCACCGTAACGACAGGAACGAACGCTGGCGCACATTTGAGCAGATGACCAACCTCTCCCAACTTCCGCTTCAGAAAGAAACCGTCGTGATTGATTGTGTAACCTTATGGCTCACCAATCTTTTCGCTCAGGAAAAAAACAACATTGAAAAATGTTTGCAACTGCTGAAAAGCGATATGGAAGCATTGCTGAAAACCGACAACCATTTCTTCATCGTATCCAACGAAATCGGCATGGGACTGCACGCGCATACGGAAGCGGGGCTACTTTTTACCGATCTTCAGGGCTGGGCCAACCAGTACATCGCTTCCGTTGCGAAAGAAGTCGTATTTATGGTGAGTGGGATTCCCCTCCACATTAAGCGGCCTGGATAAAATAGTCAACGCATGAAAACATATTTCAACTGGAGCGGCGGAAAAGATTCCTCCATTGCCCTATACAGAATGATGGAAGCCGGCAATACGCCTGAGTTGCTGCTTACCTCCGTGAATACCACACACAACCGTGTTTCCATGCATGGCGTGCGAAGAGAATTGCTGGAAATACAAGCGCTGGAAACCGGCATCCCATTGGAAACCCTCGAACTTCCGGAACAACCGGACATGAACACCTACAATACTTTGATGGGGGAGAAAATGAACGACCTGAAACAGCTCGGATTCAGCAAAGCGGTTTTCGGCGATATCTTTCTTGAAGATTTAAAAAAATACAGAGAGGCGAAACTGGCTGAAGTTGGTATTGGAGCCGTGTTCCCTATATGGAAAGAAGATACCCGTTCTCTGGCCGAATATTTTATTAACGCAGGATTCAAAGCAATCATCGTTTGTGTAAACGAAAGATGGCTCGACAGTTCATTCTGCGGAAGGGAACTGGACCAGGCTTTCCTAAATGACCTTCCCAAAAATGTTGATCCCTGCGGGGAAAATGGAGAATTTCATTCTTACGTGTATGCGGGACCGGTATTCCGCAACAATATTCCCGTTAAAAAGGGAGAACTGGTGCGGCGTACTTATCCGGTTCCAGCCAATAATGATGCAGACAATTGTTATACCACACCCGTGAAAGAACAATACGGGTTTTATTTCCAGGATTTATTACTGTAATTTCCCCCTTATGAAATGGCAAATCAATGCACCGGACGAACAAATACTGCCTCAACTTCAACACGCGATCAACCACAAAACGAAACCACCCGGCGCATTGGGTAAACTGGAAGACATCGCCCTGCAATGCGGGCTGATCCAGCAAACACGCACCCCTTCCATCCGCCAACCGCATATCCTCGTTTTCGCTGCAGACCACGGCATCGCCGCCACTGGACTCGTCAACCCTTACCCACAGGAAGTGACCGCGCAAATGGTGCAGAACTTCTTATCGGGTGGCGCGGCCATCAATGTATTGTGCCGTACCAACAACATCTCGCTCAAAATAGTGAACGCCGGTGTGAAAGAAAGTTTTCCATTTTCCGATCCGGCGCACCTGCTCATCAATATTCCCATTGATCAGGGCACAAAGAATTATTTGGAAGAAGCTGCCATGCGTCCGGAACAATGTGTACATGCCCTTGAAACGGGCGCCACACTGGTGGAAGGACTTTTCAGCACAGGTTGCAACACAATCGGGCTGGGTGAAATGGGCATCGGAAACAGTTCTTCCGCCGCACTCATCATGCACGCACTTACGGGTATGCCGTTATCGGATTGTACAGGCAGAGGAACCGGGGCCGATGATGCCTTCCTGGAACAGAAAAGAAAAACACTGGAACTTGTTGCGGAAAAACACCTGTTGAAGACCTTCGGAAATGACCCATTGAAAGTGTTGGAATACACCGGCGGTTTTGAGATCGCCATGATGACCGGCGCCTATTGTAAAGCAGCAGAACTGGGCATGGTAATACTGGTAGACGGGTTCATCGCCACCACCGCATGGCTGATCGCTTATAAAATGTATCCCGCCATAAAGCACTACAGTATTTTCACCCACTGCTCCGCGGAAAAAGGCCATCAACAATTATTGAATGAAGTGGGCGGCATACCTTTGCTTCACCTGGATATGCGGCTGGGAGAAGGCACGGGAGTGGCCATGGCAATGCCCATCATAAGAGCATCGGTAGACATACTTAACGAAATGGCGAGTTTCTCCTCCGCAGGCGTATCCACGAAAAGAGATTGATTGATTATTCAGAAAAGGAGAAGGTATGAAGAAGGAGTTGATGGTATTTTTTAACGCGGTCATGTTTCTCACCCGTATCAGGGTGCCCGCATTCGTGCAGCACCAGCCGGAGTTTTTGCAGCAAACACCGCGCTATTATCCCGTTACAGGCATGATTGTGGGTGTATTGGCGACATTGTCTTTCCTGGTGGTGAACAGGTATATCTCACCTGATCTGGCTATCGTAGCATATATGGTCACCAGCATACTCACCACGGGCGCTTTCCACGAAGACGGCTTCGCCGATGTATGCGACGCCTTCGGCGGCGGATGGACCAAAGAAAAGATACTCACCATCATGAAAGACAGCAGGCTCGGCACCTTTGGCGTTACCGGACTGATCGCTGTATTGTGTACGAAGTTTCTTCTAATCAGATCGCTGCCTTTGTTCAGTCCGGAAACTGTTGCGGCGGGCGGCAATCCCATCAGCGGCTATTTGTTTATCACCGGCGTGTTCCTCGGCGCGCATGGCATCAGCCGGCTCATGCCGCTGCTCACGCTCCAGCAGTTTGAATATGTGGCCGATCCGGACCAGAGCAAATCCAAGCCCATGGCCAACAGGAGGCCCGGCTGGACCAACCTGCTGATCGGATTATTGACCATCGTCCCCGTTTTTTACTTAACAGGATGGATTTTTGCCTGGGTATTGCTCCCGATGATATGGGCTACATTTGAAATGAGCCGCTACTTTAAAAAATGGATCGGAGGATATACCGGAGATTGCCTGGGATCTATACAACAGATCACGGAAATCATTTTTTACCTGGGCATCCTCCTCACCTGGAAATACCTTGTATAATGGGCATCTACCTGATACGACACACCACACCACTGGTGGAAAAAGGCACCTGCTACGGACAACTGGACCTTGACGTTACGGAGGCGTTCCACGAAGAAGCCGAATTAATAAAAGCAACGCTGCCACCTGCTATTGGAAAGGTATTCACCAGTCCGTTGCAACGTTGCAGGAAATTGGCTGAGCATCTTTTTCCCACGCATGCGCTGCACCATGAACCCGCGCTCATGGAAATAAATTGCGGGATTTGGGAAGGGCTGCACTGGGACAATATTCCACCCGAAGAAGTGCGTCCGTGGATGGATGATTTCGTTAACATAAAAATACCTGGCGGAGAGAATTACGTGGAAGTGTATGAAAGAACAGTATCCCGATTTTCTGAAATCATAACCGAACACCCTTCCTGCGCCATCATCACCCATGGCGGGGTGATACGAAGCATACTTTCGCATATCACCGGCACGGCGTTGAAAGATTCTTTTTCGAAATTCCAGTTGAACTACGGGTGTGTGGTAAAAGTACAGCATACGGAAAATGGTCTCGAACATGAAGTGATCCAGAACATTTTCAGAACGAAGGAGCAACACAAACCATCATCGGTATAATGCTTCGCCTACTGTGATGTGTCGAAGTACGTCCATATCGGGCAGTACAAACCATCCTCCGTATAATGCCCCGTTTTACCTAAATTGTGTAAAACACCCACGCATGAACGTTCAGATCGACACCATCCTCACGCTTACCTTCACCCTGTTCGCGGTGATTGACATCGTGGGTTCCGTGCCATTGCTTATTTCGCTGAAAGAAAAACTCGGGGGTATCCGGGAGTTCAGGGCCACCGCTATCTCCGGCGGCCTGATGATCCTCTTCCTGTTCGCGGGAGAAAGTTTCCTGAACCTCCTTGGCGTGGATGTGCGCTCCTTCGCGGTGGCGGGCTCCATCGTGATCTTCATCCTGGGACTGGAAATGATCCTGGGCATCGAATTCTTCAAAAGTGAAGGCGACGCCAAATCAGGTACCGTAGTGCCCATTGCCTTCCCACTGATCGCCGGTTCCGGGACACTAACCACGATCATTTCCCTCCGTGCCAACAACGATGAGGTTCCTATCCTGATCGCTATCGTCCTTAACCTTGTGATCGTTTATACCGTACTCAAATCGCTGAACCTCATAGAAAAATTACTTGGAAAAGCAGGATTGCTTGCCGTACGTAAATTTTTTGGTGTAGTTTTGCTGGCCATTGCGGTAAAAATATTCAGTTCGAACGTTGGAGAACTGATTAAATAAGGGCCTTGTAGTACAATGGATAGTATAAGAGTTTCCGAAGCTCCAGATCCAGGTTCGATTCCTGGCAAGGCCACCAGACCCCATTTTTGCGAAAAATCGAACTTCTTCTAAAAGCGTTCCTTGGAACGCTTTTTTCTTTGAAACACCCGACAGCAAAGGGTGGCTGATGTATGGCGAAGGGCTCATTTTGACTTCAGTCCAAAGCAGCGCCTACTGCCCGTTTCAAAATCACATCCCGCAAACGGTCCTGGTGCGCATCGCCCCATTGCCCCAATGCGCTAATCACAGGAATCAATGTTTTACCAAATTCGGTGAGGCTGTACTCTACTTTCGGTGGTACAACAGGATAAATTTTTCTCGTCACCAATTCGTGGTCCTCTAATTCTTTCAATTGCATATTCAACACGCGCCTTGTTGCATCCGGAATTTTTCGTTGCAATTCGCTGGGGCGTTTGTGTCCCTGATCAATAAACCACAACAAACGGACTTTCCATTTGCCGTAAAGCACTTCGCCAATCAAATCAAGCCCGCAGTTCAGGCTGGGAGATGTCTTTCTTTCATACATGGAGCAAAGTTATACATACAGCTCATTTTCTGCAATAGGGGATAAATTTATCCCTATATGAATCGTAACCCCGTACTTGTTTTGACCTCCTTTACGCCTCAATTTTGCCCTATCATCAACTTTTATAAACAGGACAAAAATGGAACAGTTCAATTTCAACAATGAGTTATCAGGCAGGATTGCCCTTGTAACCGGCGGTACAAAAGGCGCCGGACGGGCTATTGCGGAAAGACTGGTACGGGCTGGCGCAACGGTGGTTATTACGGCCAGAAACGCCCCGGAAAAAGAAAGCGCCAATATGCACTTTATTGCTGCCGATTTAAGCAAGGCCGAAGGAGCGGCAAAAGTAGTGGGCGAGGTTTTATCAACTTATGGAAGGCTGGATATTCTTGTGAACAACCTGGGTTCTTCCACCACACCAGCTGGTGGTTTCGCCTCGTTAACCGATGAAGACTGGCTATCAACATTGCAAGCCAACCTGCTTGCCCCGGTTCGACTGGACAGAGGATTTTTACCGCAAATGATCGAACAAAAAAGCGGTGTTATTATTCATATTGCCTCCATTCAGGGCAAATTGCCCCTTTATGATTCTACTTTACCTTATGCCGCCGCAAAAGCCGGCTTAAGGAATTACAGTAAAAGCTTATCCAACGAAGTCTCTCCCAAAGGTGTTCGTGTGCTGACCGTTTCGCCAGGCTGGATCAATACAACAGCATCGGTAGCCTGGTTGGGCGAGATTGCAAGAAATGCCAACATTACAGTAGAACAAGCTCAGCAAAGCGTGATGGACGCATTGGGCGGAATACCTTACGGCAGGCCCGCCGAACCGGAAGAAGTTGCCGAATTGATTGGCTTTCTGGTATCGCCAAGAGCCGCTTACCTCACAGGAACAGAGTACGTTATTGATGGCGGCACCGTACCAACCATTTAATCACTACTTAAAAGCTTATAAAATGAACTTACCTAAAGTAATATCCGATTTAGTAAAGGCACAAAACGATTTTGACAGCATAGCCTACACTGCTTGCTTTTCCGAAACAGCCGTGGTGGTTGATGAGGGGAAAACCTACAACGGAAGAAAAGAGATAGAACATTGGATCGATGATGCAAACAAGCAATACAAGGCCGCAATGAACCCTGTGGGCTTTGAAGAAAAAGAAAATGAAACCCTTTTGAAGGCGGAAGTTTCAGGAGACTTTCCCGGAAGTCCGATTGTGCTGACGTATCATTTACAAATCGCTGATAACTTAATTCAGCACTTGAAAATTACAGGTTAGTTTAAAATGGCTGGTTCAGCCATTCTTTTTAACCAGGAAATGGGCCTACCATGTCTTATTGCGCAGCCATAGAGACCATCCAGTCTGGAGAAAAATTACATCAATCAAAAAAGATTTATTTTTCTTAACACAACCTGGCTGTTCAACCGTTCAAATCATCGGTCCCAAACTTTGTTACACAAACAAATTTTCCTGTTTAACCTTCCGCCCTTATCCCGCTTCCTTCGTTCAAAAAAATAACACAACTGAATCGGAAAATTGTTGCAATTTATTTTTCTGAATACTGCTGAAGTCCGCTACCAACAACCTTTTCAGCTAATCTGCTGTTGATTGTTGAAAATTCAAAAACATGAAATCAGTAAAAAAAATCGCCTTGTTCCTTACCATGAGTATCTTCTCTCTGAGTGCTTTCGCCCAGGCAAAATCTGATATCGTAACCATCGCGGCAGGTTCAGCAGACCATACCACATTAGTGGCCGCAGTAAAAGCTGCTGGACTGGTAGAAACACTGAAAAGCAAAGGCCCCTTCACCGTATTCGCACCTGTAAACGCCGCCTTCGCCAAACTACCGGAAGGCACAGTGGAAAGTCTGTTGAAACCTGAAAACAAAGCCCAGCTAACCGGTATTCTCACCTATCATGTTGTAGCCGGAAACCTGGACGCTAAAGCAGTATTGGCGGCGATTCAAAAAGGAGGTGGCAAAGCGGTACTTACCACTGTTGCAGGAAGTAAACTCACGGCTTCACTGGAAGATGGAAAAGTAACGCTAATGGATGGCAATGGCGGCAAAGCAATTGTTACCGCCACCGATTTGAAAGCCACGAACGGCGTGATCCATGTGATAGATACGGTTGTACTTCCCGCTGCGGAATAATGCTGAATGCACTGATGAGCAATGGGCAAATCCACAAGCTCGCAAAGACAAGTGTTAAAGAAGTATTTTGTGATTAACGATACATAGAAAGCGAAGACCGTATGGTTTCCGCTTTCTATGTCTTAAAATTTGCTTAATGACGTCGGTAAAGAATGGATGAAGCCTACTATTTTTATTCTGCCTAAATTGATGCCGCTCTAAATACATTCATCTTTTAATCCTTTACTTCTTGCTTTTAATAAGTTTCACCAATACCACATCGTTCTCCCGGATATCCAGTTTGTGCGAGAAATCCCTACCTGATTTTACAGTGATTTGTCCGGTAAAAACGGGGCGGCCATCATTTTCTTTTTTCATTTTTTCTACCTGCTGTTTGCTGAGCTGGCCGGGTCTTCCCATATCAATATAGGCGGTATATGCATCGTTGATACGGTAACCTACTTTGTACACTTCCATCGTATAATTTCCGGATGGAACGTTGGATAGGTTTATTGTTACTTCTCCTTTGGATCGGGCAGGAAGATCCTGTATGTAATATTTCTGGTTGTGTGTGGAATCACCGGGATGGGTATTCGTAAAATCCCAGAACAGCAATTGAATGCCACCATTTTCATCTTTACATGCCCAGGAACGGCTATCGGCATTCGCCAGTTCCGTTCCGCCCAGTTTATTAAGGTACTGGTACGCGTAGAAAGCCGGCTTATTGATGCCCTGAATGGTCAATAACCCGAAGCCCCCGTGAAAAGGCGTGTAGCGCGGGCCAGGCTCTTCAAAAATATCGGTGAACACCCAGTACGACATGGATTGCGCCGCATCGCCCACCTGTTTTAACTTATCGAGAATGTATGCCGCTTCGTGGTAGCTGTCGTGCAAAGGATCAGCGGGTGTATAAGAAGAACTCCATTCCGTGTAATGCAGTTCGAGGTGCTTCATGGCTGATTCGGAAATCTCTTTCCTGGATTGAAGCACATCTCCACTTACCGATAAGGAATCTTTGCTGAGCACGGTTCCGCCCTGCCCGAATTCGTCCAGGAAACCCTGCTTCACGCCATAAGCATGGGTACTGATGAAATCAATGGGGACGTTGTTTTTATGGCAGAAGTCGATCATTTCAGGTTCCCATGCCGCGCCCGCAGTTCCTGGCCCGCCTACCCTGTAGGCCTTGTTCACTTTTTTTACCGCGTTGGCGGCGTATTGGTACAATTTGAAATAATCGGCTTGCGAGCCGGTCCAGAATCCGGGAGAAAGATTCGGTTCGTTCCACACTTCAAAATACCAGGTCTTTACTGCTTCTTCCCCATACCGTTCTTCAAAATGACGTACCAGGTTTTCCACCAGTCCGGCCCATTTATCATAATCCCGTGGCGGCGTTACATTGCCTTTCCACCAGAAGATCGTTTCCGGACCACTGGCCAGCGCGTTGGGCATAAAACCCAGTTCCACGAATGGTTTCATCCCAATGCTGTGCAGGAAGTCGAACAGCACATCCACGTACATAAAATTGTATTGCGGTTCACCTTTACTGTCCGTTGTATAAACAGCCATATCATCGGTAAGCAGGCCATGCATCCTGATGTATTGAAACCCGCACTGTTCCTTTACATAAGCCAGTTGCTGTTGCCAGTCTGCACGCAATCCCTCATTTGCCCTTCCCGCTCCAATGCAGGCGTTGAACATGTTGTTAAGGCGGCCGGCCTCTTTCTTAAAATCAACCTGGATGGTACGTTGCGCCCATCCTACCAAAGAAAATACGCTGTTGATGGCGAGTAATAAAAAGAGCTTCTTTTTCATGTGTTGGTCCTGCTTCTTTACAATAATTTATTGTTGCTTACGCTTGTGGGTTCAGGCAATCATTCGCGCCAAACGGTTACGTCCGCAGGCTTCAATATTTTTTCACCCACCAGTAGGTTACTGCCGGAAGGGATATCGATCGGATAGTTGCCGGAGGAATAGTTTACAGCTATGTAAAAGCCATCGCGCCAGTATACATAAACCCCTTCGGGGTAATTTTCAGTAGTTGCCCCCACTTTCTGGTAGATCATGCGCAGCACTTCTTTTTCCAGCGCCGCGTCATCGGTATCCACACCAATATAGGTTACCGTTCCTTTACCAATACTGCGTTGCACCACCGCGTTCTTTCCTTTGTAAAACGGTTCTGCATAGGTAGCCAACCCTTCTGTTCCCTTTTCGGGAACCAGTATATCAGCCCAGTTGTTCCACCTGAATTTTCGTTCACCCATAGTAACCTCAGCATTGCTGTAAGGGGAAAGCATATCGGTGGCCTGAATGTGTGCACCGATTAAAGCTGTAAGCGGTTGTGCCGTTTCAGCTTCCCAGAAGTGCCCCATGCGGTTCTTGGTAGCGGTACGGCAGGTGAGCACCAGGTGACCACCGTTCTTTACATATTCCGTCCATTTGCCGATCAGTGCGGCATCGGCCATTTCGTAGGCGGGCACAAGCACTACCTTGTATGCAGAAAGGTCGGCTGTTTCCTGCACTATATCCACGGGGGCACCGAACGATTTCGATATTTCGAGGAATTTTACAGGGTAGTTCCACGTATCCCATTGGTGCGTTTGTTTTTGCCGTTCCAGACTCCAGTAGTTTTCCAGGTTCCAAACGATAGCCGTGGAACGGTTTTTCAATTTTTCAGGCATTGCCGTTCCGGGTGTAAAGTTCGCGCGCAGCGATTTTATTTCCTGCATAAACTGAACATAGTCCTCTCCTCCCGGAGACAAGGTTACGCCATCGGTTTTGGTAATGCCTGAATGGTATTGTTCAGCGCCGTAAGTAATCTGTCGGTAACGATAAGAGCAGGCCAGCCTGCCGCCCGCCGCAAAAGAATGGTACAGCCACATGCGCACGGCTCCTGGCAACAGCAGGGGATTATAACTGCCCCAGTTTACGGGGCCGGGTTGCATTTCCAATACCCCCGTAAGCCCGCCAAGCGATTTAAAATAGTCTGCCGCAAACAGGATCAGCTTGCCGTTGCCCAGCCTGAAGCCCTGCGGGCCCAGGTTCGCACTTCCGCCATTGGGATACGCTGTGTAAGTGGCAAAATCGAGTTTGCGGGTACGCATGGCATCAGCACCTGTTGTGATTGCCATATAATTGGTGGTGATGAATTGCTCCTTCACCACATTATTGCGCAATATTTCTGCCTGAAAATCGAGGAACTCAGCCTGTGCATCCGCGGTGTATCTTTTGAAATCCAGCAACGCGTGCGGATTATTGCCCCACCAGCCCACCAGGTTGGTATTGGGGATGATCACCTCGTTGAAGGAGCTGAACCACTGGCTCCAGAAAGCCGTTCCCCAGGCCTGGTTGAGGGCATCCACCGTTTTGTATTTATTCTTCAGCCATGTTCTGAACGCTTCCTGCGAAGAAGGACTGTAATCCTGTAAAGCACCAGGTTCGTTATCAAGCTGCCAGCCCATCACGTTTTTGTGCTTTCCATACCGGCGCGCCAGTTCGCCCACGATTCTTTCTACGTATGACCGGAACCGTGGGTTCACAATGGAAGCCAGTCCTCTTGTACCATTCTCCGCCCGGATATAATGGCCATCCATCACGAGGGTTTCAGGGTAATTGACCCGCATCCAGGTGGGCGTGGTAGCCGACGGGGTGCAGAGCAGCACTTTAAGGCCGTACTTTTCGCAAAGGTTCACCACTTTATCGAGCCAGCCGAATTCGTATACACCTTCTTTGGGCTCCATTTTGTACCAGGCGAATTCCGCGAGGTGTACGAATTCGTAGCCCAACTTCGCGATGTTCGAGATATCCCGTTCCCACTGTGTTTCCGGCCAGTGTTCGGGGTAATAATAAATACCCGTTGTAACGAGATCGGCCTCCCGCAAAAACGCCTGCGGCTTGTGTTGCGCCGGGAGCGCACCTGCGGCGAGCAAAAATGAAAGGGCTAATAAAGCTGTCCTGAACATGTTTTGTTTTTTGCTATTCACTTGCTTTTGAAAGGGCATCCATCGTACGTTGATCTTTTACAGAAAGGTTTGCTCTGTCCAATGCGCCGCCGGTATCCCACCAGAAAGGTTTCAACCCATTCTCAAGTGCTTTTTTGGTGACATAGGTGATCCAATGGTCTACTGATTTGTTGTGCATCTCCAGGTCAGCGGGAGGAGGATTATTTCCGTTACGCCTGTAGGCGCCGTATTCGCCCATAATTACCGGAATCCCTTTGTCGATGAATTTCTTTTTCATGGTACTGAAGAGCTGATCTATGGCTGCTTCTTCTCCCCAGGTGGCATTCCTGCCGGGTTCTATGGTGGAGTGGAAGCCGTTGCCCCAGTAGTAGAACATCTTGCCCCAGCTTGCGTCCTGATCCAGTATGCAGAATTGTGAAGGAGTGTAGCAATGCACTTCGGCCATCAGGCGGTCCTTCGCCGGATCGGTGGGCATGGTGTTCATAAGGGTATTGGTTTTCTCAATGTCTGTGCCTGGTCCCTGAATTACGAGTACCCTGCTGCTGTTCTTACCACCGGTGGCCCTTACCACATCCACGAAGGTCTGGTGATAGGACATCAGCACTTCCATTTGTTCCGCATTTTCAGCAGGCGGTTCGTTGGCGCTGGCGAACATGAGGTGTTCATCAAAATCACGCATGGCAGTGGCGATCTGTTCCCAGTATGCTTTTTGTTTTGCGTTTATGGAGTCTTTTTTCAACTTGTTAACGCTGTGTTCCAGCCAGCCGCCGTCCCAATGGATGTTCAGCAGCACATATACATCATTGTCCACGCAGTATTTCACCACTTCCTTTACCCTGTTCATCCAGGTGGGATCGATCTTCGCTTTGGATGCGTCACTGAGGTGTTGCCAATCCCATGCGCAAGGCAGCCTGATGGCGTTAAAACCCTGCTGCTTCACTTTTTTTACAAATGCTTCGGTGATAACGGGGTTACCCCAGCCTGTTTCTCCGCCCGGCGCCTCCAGCGTATTTCCGATGTTCCAGCCCAGTTTGAATTTAGCCGCCAGTTGCACCGCGTTGCTGTTCATACCCGCAGCGTCGGCCGGTTTGGGCGAGGTATTATAAGAGGGATAAATGGTTGTAGGCTGGGATACATTGATCCGCCGGGCCTGGCCATTTACGGAATTCACTACAATGATCGCCGACCGGGAAGCCCCTGTTTCATTGCGTACAGCCGTTACCGTTACATCAAAGTTTCCACTGCCGCCCTGCTCCATATTGAGTTGCAGCCAGGAGCCGGCCGGATTGCTGATTGTCCAGTTGGCATTGCATTTTAAGGAAAACGTTTCTGCGCTTCCTTCCGACTGAAAGGTTATGGAAGAAGGACTTACTGTAAGTTCGGCCTCCACTGCGTTTTTCCGTTTGCAGGAAACAAGCGTCAACAGGAGTACAAATAATTTCAGAAAGTTTATTCCATTGCGAAAGCCTGTATTGTAAAGTATCATTTATGAACTGTTTTTATCGTTTTTTTCAGGGCATCATCATTTAACGTCGCACTACCCGGAAGTTGTCGAAGGCTGCGTTGAAAGCAACTGTTGTGGGTGAAGTGCCGTAATTGTGCAGGTAGAGGATGAGATCGCTCTTGCCTTCAGCTCCCAACAATTCAACAATGGATTTCACCTGTTCTCCTTTCCCCTGCCCGAGCGTTGGGTCGTTTCTGCGGAAAGAAGAAAGCGGAATGGCAACTGTTTTCCAGCCTTTGGAGGAGAAGGGCACGGTGGTGGTTG
The DNA here is from genome assembly GCA_946482545.1 of uncultured Flavihumibacter sp. The sequence continues at coordinate 13,342 of CAMLRX010000021.1, forward strand.
CCGACACCTGCCAGGGTTCATACCTGGCCCTGAAATCGTTGATGCTGCTTTTAATGCTCAGTGTGCTGCCGTTCCATGGGCCGGGCACATTCATTTCAAATTTAAGTACCCAACTGTTTACGGGATCGCCCACATTGGCTTTCGGCAGCCATTGGCCCCCACCGATCCTGATGGCGGTGCTGAACTCATCGCCACTACCAGGATTCAATACGTTACTTTTCAATGTAAGGTACTGGGTGTTGTTGCCTGGAAAAGCCGCCACACCGCTTTCAAGGCTTGCCCCTCCCCACCAGTCCCAGCGGAATACACCTCCCCATTCAAAATTGGAGATCGCGCCGGTAGTAACATCGTTCACGTTAAAAACAGTGGCGAAAGTACCAGCCTGGGTAGTAACGCTTACCGGAGCGCTTTGCGTTAAAGCCGGAACAATAAAACCTACGGATGATCCGTCAGCGGATTCCGCAAACGAAGTAATGGAAGCGCCAGCAAAACTGATACTCTGCACCGCGAAAAAGTTATTGCCGTACAGGTACACGGAATCGCCTGCCATGGGATTCTCCAGCGACACGCTTGTAATGATCGGCGGCCCTATGATGGTGATCGGAAAGCTCCCCGCTCCTATGGCGGTGGTGTAAGTAATGGTATTGGCGAGCGTGGCGTCTCCACCGGAAAGATCAGCCGGCACTTTTACGATGACGCTGGAATCGGTATAAACAACGGCCGACAAATCGGCCTCCACGCCCTGGAAAGCAATAGATGTGGCGTTCTTCAGGTTGAACCCGAGGAAGTTCACTTCCTGTCCGGGAAAGAGCGCTGTAACAATGGTATCCCTGGGAGAAGCCGCATGGTTCCTGATATAAGAAATCTGGGGAGGCCCGGTGATCCCTATTTTGAAGGTGAACATTCCACCTTCACCGATTACGGTGATCTCGTTCAATTTATCGGCGGGAACCGATTGAAAGGGAATCGCTGGTATTTGTATCACCAGGCTTCCGGATGTACTGAGCGCATTGTTAACCGTAGCGGGAACGCCGCCAAACAATACCTGGCCCGCACCATCAAGATTGGCGCCGAGCAGCACCACCCATTGTCCGGTGTAAACGGTTTGCACAAGCGTATCGTTGGGAGCGGCTTCATAGTTATGGACCGCGGTAATTACCGGCGCGCCAATTTTATCTTTTTTACAGGCCGTCAGCGACAGGATCGTGATGGCGGCGAGCAGTATCGCGTATATGGATCGGTTGAAAGCATTTTTATACATAACAGTAGTTTGTAGTGGGATCAATAGTATGGTACCGGCGGTTCCGACAATTTAGGATTCGCTGTTATTTCCGCGGAAGGCAACGGGAACGTGAAAGAACCGGCGGTGGCGGGAGTGATCACACCATAAGGTGTATTGGGTGTTACCACGCCATTGTTGTAGGTAAAGTTCACGCGCCTTTCGCCGTTCAGCAGTTGGATGGCTTTAGCGGGGTTGTAATACGACAGTCTTACCAGGTCGGTCCAGTAATGACTTTCTGCCGCCAGTTCAATCCTCCGTTCAGTACGTACAACATCCGGGGTGAGCGCGGTAACCGGATCAAGACCAGCTCTCGTTCTTACTTTATTGAAATACAGCAGGGCATCGGCGTTGCCGCTGGTAGCGTTGTTGCCGAGCAGCGCTTCCGCGTAAATAAGGTACACATCAGCCAAACGGAGCAAGGCATTGTGTTCTGTGGAAGAAGTGAGTTCCATCGTGGGCGCGTTGTTGTCTTTATTTGTACCCACGATGTGTTTTTTCATCCCATTGTCGCCTTTGAAGGTAAAGCCACCTCCGGCGGCATTGAGTTCAGGATAATAGTCGTTCCTCATCATGAAGGTAGCCTTCCGCCTTACTGTATCTTTCGCTGTGTAAAGCGCATACATATCTATGGACGGTTGAATATTGTACCAGCCGGCCTGGCCGTTGGCAGAGATCTCCGTACCGCCGGGAGAATAAATCTGTAACATATTCCCTTCCAGCCATACTGCGCCCGGTGCCCATTGCAGCGCAAACAGGGATTCTATATTGTCGTTGAACTGTGTTTTGAACAGGTCCGCATAATTCGGCAGCAGCGTAAGGCCACTGTTCTTACAAACATTACCGGCGTATTTCGCTGCGCTGTCCAGCAAAGCCTGGTTCCGTGTTCCGCCCGATTGCCCAAGGCCTGCCATGGTAAGGTATACCTTACTTAACATACCTTGCGCCGACCAGGTGGTAAGGCGTCCCTTCTGATCGGTGAGGGGAAGATGAGCGGCAGCATAGGTAAGATCGGCAGCCGCAAACTTATACACATCAGCGGTATTGAACCGGTTGATGAGGGGCGCCGTAATAAGGTCTCTGTTGTCTTCAATAATGGGTACCGCGCCCCAGTGTATTGCCAGGTTATAATAAGCATAGCCGCGTATGAAACGCGCTTCCGCAATGGCCGCGTTCTTTTCTGCCAAAGGAATGGAAGCGGGCGCTTTCTCCTGAATGGCGTTAATGGTGGTATTACAGTGTGCGATAATCTTGTACATGGATTTCCATTGCGCGATCATGATACCATTCAGGCCCGTTACGCTGAAGGTGATCAGTTGAACGGCGTCGCCCCAATAGCCCACTACCATATTCCCGCTCAACACTTCGCCCACCGGAAGATAACAGTTGTAGTTCCAGTCGCCCCAGGGGGAGCCGCCATACAAAGCAGCGGTAGCCAGCCGCAGATCGCTGGTGGTCTGGTAAAAGTTATCCGCACTGATCTGAGACAGTGGCGGCCTGTCGAGAAAACCTTTTGAACATCCTGGCGCAAGCATACCCGCCATGATAAAAACTGCGCATATTTTTATGATCGATTTCATGAGTTTGTTTTTCATTTTGAGCTTACTTGTTTAATTGAACACTCGCGCCAACCGTAAATACGCGGGGTTGAGGATAAAATCCATTGTCAACGCCAGCATTCAGCGGATCCCAGGAACCGATCTCCGGATCCATGCCGGAATACCTGGTGATGATGAACGCGTTGGTAACGTTAACATATAAACGCAATGAACGGATATGCGCCTTTTCGAGTAAACCTTCCGGGAGACTATAACCCAGTGTAATGTTCTTGCATCTAATAAAGTCTCCGTCTTCAATGAACTTATCGGAGAACCTGTTGTTGTCGTTCGTATTGTCGTTTCTTACGCCGGGTATTCTTGTATTGGGATTGGAAACGAATACGTTATTGATATCCGTCGCTGAACCGTTCGGATCAACCAGTTCCAGTTTCGCGTAATCGTTCAATGCCCTGAGGTAGCCGAAACTTGTACCGGGGAATTCTCCGTTCACACGGAGGCGGTTGAATACTTTGTTTCCGATATTGGAATTGAAGAATATGTTCAGGTCGAACCTTTTGTAAGAAAATGAATTGTTCAGCCCGATCTGGAACCTTGGGATAGGTGTACCCAGGTAGTACTGATCATTTTCATCGATGATGCCGTCTCCGTTTTTATCCCTGAACTTCAGGTCGCCATACCAGATGCTTCCACCTGCCGCGCCTACCGGTAACACAACACCGTTTTTAGCAGGAAGCGCGTGGTTCTTGAAATCATCCGCGGTCGCGAACACGCCGCCATCTACCATATATCCGTAGAACTCTCCGACGGATCGCCCCACAACCGTACGACTGTTTGTACCGTTCAGTGAAGCGTCTTCCGTATTCAGTTTAATCACCTTATTCACATTGTGGGAAAGCGTTACATCCGTTTTCCAGGTGAAGTTTTTTGTACTTACATTGGTGGCGCTTACCCGCAGGTCTATCCCCTTGTTGTTCACTGTTCCCACATTCACATAAGGCGCACTTAGTGATCCCGGCGACCAGTTGATGCCGGTTCCGGAGTACATGGGCAATGGAATCTGCAGCAACAACCCATCGGTACGGCGGTTGTAGGCATCTACGGAGAAAGTCAGCCTCCAGTTAAAAAGCACCCCGTCAATACCCACGTTGGCATACTTTGTTTTTTCCCATTCCACCAGGGGATTGCCCACATTCTGTGTGAGCTGCGAAACGCCGGAAAGCCCTGTAGCCACGGTGGCGAGGGTTGATGTATATGCATAATCGCGCACGTTCTGGTTATTGGTTAGTCCATAACCGAGGCGCAGTTTTATTTCGTTCACATTTTTCAGGTCTTTGAACAGGTTTTCCTTATTGATCTTCCAGGCGAAGGCGCCGGAGTAAGTGGCCACCCAGCGGTTATCGGAAGAAAACCTGGATGAGCCGTCGCCTCTGAGGTTTGCAGTGAACAGGTATTTATCGTTAACCGAAAGGTTGACCCTTCCGAAATAAGATTCCTGTGCACTTTGTGTTTTATCGCCGGAGTTGAGTGCGGTGGTGGGATCGCCGCTGCTGATAACCTGTACGTTATTGGAGGGAAAGTTGGTACGGCTTGCGCTGGTGTTTTCTCCTTTGCTCAGTTGCGCTTCGTGTCCCACCAGGGCGTTCAGGTTATATATATCGCCTATGTTCCGCGAATAAGATAAATAGTTGCGTACCGTAGTGTACATGCTTTGCGCGTAGTTGAACCTGGCACTGTTGATGGTCCTTTCCACGAGGCCAAACTTATAGGTAGGGTTGAAGATATCTTCACTGGCGGTGGAAAAACTGGCCGTCACCTCGTTGCGGAGGAGAAAATCTTTCAGGAAGGAAATTTCCGCGTAAAGGTTTCCGAACAACTGGTTCCTGTTGGCTTCGTCTTTGTTGATGAGTGCTATCGCATATGGGTTAACGGTACTGTTCACCCACCCGTTGGGGTTGAAGGCGCCGCCCCAACTGCCATCGGAATTCTTCACGGCGATGTCCGGGGTTTGACTGAGGGCGGTATTGATGACGTTGGAGTTGGTGGTGTTCACGTTCTCTCTGATGTTCGCGAGTTGCAGACTCGTTCCGATCTTGAGCCAGTTGGTGGCTTTGTTGTCGAGGTTCAGCCTAAGGGATAACCTTCGGAAATCTGAACCGAGCGCGATGCCATCCTGTTTGAAGTAGGAGCCGGAAAGCAGGTATTGTGTACGTGTATCGCCACCACTCACGGAGAGTGAATGGTTGGTCATGGGCGCGTTTCGAAACAATTCGCTTTGCCAGTCGGTACCTTCTCCGAGGTATTTTGGATTAACGAATTCGGGTCTTTCATCAAAACCCCATCCCAGTCCCTGGTTCCTGGCGTTGATAAAAGTGGCGTATTCGCGCAGGTTCATCACCGGGAGTTTCTTTGGCAATTGCTGCATTCCGAAATAGGCATCGTAAGTGATGTTGGGCGCGGCGGCGCGGCCCCTTTTGGTGGTGATCACGATCACGCCGTTGGTGGCCTGTGAACCATAGATGGCGGTAGCCGATGCGTCTTTCAATACATCAATGGATTCTATTTCGGAAGGGTTGATGCCCGCAAGTGGGTTTGTACCCGCCCCCAGTGTTGCGGTTCCCCCCATAATGATGCCGTCAATCACATACAATGGCGTACTCGCTCCAAAGGAAGACAAGCCACGGATCTGCACGGAAACGTTTCCACCGGGCTGCCCCGACACCTGTTGTACCACAAGGCCTGGTACCTTTCCCTGCAATGCCTGGTCGAAAGTGACGGGCTGCGTTTTCCGGAGTTCTTCTCCTGATATAGAAGATATAGCGCCGGTGACATCTTTTCTTTTCGTTTGTCCATAACCGATTACCACCACATCATCCAGTTGGGAGATGGTTTCTGATAGTTTTACATCGATGCTTCTTTCGCTCCCTACTTTCACTTCTTTCGAAAGAAAGCCTGTCATGGTGATCACCAGCACTTCTCCTGGCATAGCATCAATCGAGAAGCGACCGTTGTTGTCGGAGACGGCTACGCGGTTGGTGTTTTTCACGATAACTGTGGCACCGGTGGCAGGTTCAGCGGAACGTTCACTGGTAATCCGCCCGTTCAATTTTACATTTTGGGCAAATGCGTCCATACCTGGAAGCATGTATGCTGCAAGGAGTAGCAGCAATAGTGGCAAGCGAGTCGTTTGGTTTAATTTCATATACGTAATCGTTAATGTCCGGAAATCCGGGGTTAAAAGCCGCTGTTCATATAAGCAAACTGTATATAGAAAAAGTTGTTACTCAGGTCCTACTTCACTTCTTTAACCGCAACGTCAATTCCTTTCCCGTGTACACCACTTCTTTCTGCCCCCGTGTATTCGCATCGAACGCCTGTGCCTTTTCTGGTGTGATCAACCGGATGCGGAAGTATCGTTTTTTCAACATACCCTCAAAACTGCCGTTCCGCTCTCCGATGGTGAGGGTATTGTTGCTATGGGTGTAATGAAAGGGAATGGTGGAGAAAGCGCCTTTCTCGTAATCGTATTGCTTTCCGTCATCTTCATAAAATTTGAAAGACGCATCCTTTCCGCCATAGATCGTTAACGTAATGGTATCGGCTGGTTTTTCCATGGCATATTGTAATGCGGGACCAGTGGGCAGAATGGACCCTTCTTTCACGAATATGGGCATCCGTTCGTAAGGCGCTGCGGCATCAATAGTTTGTCCGCCTTCCAGGTATTTTCCCGAGTACAAATCGAACCAGCCGCTGTCTTTGGGCAGATATACTTTCCGGCTCCGCTGTTGGTAGCCGTACACCGGATTAATGAGTAGGGAAGGACCGAACATGTATTGATCTGCAATGTTCAGCACAGCCGTATCGTTAGCGAAATCCATTGCCAGCCCGCGCATCAAGGTGTAGTTGTCATGGTACACTGCGCCTGCCAGTGAATAGAGGTAAGGCATGAGGCGGTAACGAAGCTGGTTGTAATAAATAAAGCTTTTGTAAGCCCCGTGTTGCTCCGGCGCGATGTTGTAAATTTCCCGGAATGGGAACTGACCATGCGCACGGAACAGTGGTACAAAAGCACCGAACTGGTACCAGCGCGTATTTAACTCCCGCCATTCTTCGAGGCTTTCCGCATCAGGTTTTTCAAATTTTTCCGGCACTACAAAACCGCCGATGTCCATCGTCCAGTAAGGCAGTCCCGACATGGAGAAATTCAGTCCTGCCGTGATCTGGTTTTTCATATCAATCCAGGAGGAACCGATATCTCCACTCCATATTGCGGCGGCATAACGCTGGGAGCCTGCGAAACCTGACCGGGTAAGTAGGAACACGCGCTTATCGGGATCGGTAGAACGTTGTCCTTCGTAAATACCTTTCGCGTTTTGCAAGGGATAAGCGTTCAGGTATTCGGCGGCCGGGCCAATGGCGGTGGGACTCATTTGCAATTTCCGCTGCTCCGGATTCACGTTGGAAAGTATATCAGGCTCGCTGGCATCCATCCACCAGGCATCGATGCCTTTGGTATAGATTTTTTTGCGGATCAGTTCCCAGAAGCCTTTGCGGGCATCTTCACTGAAAGCATCGTAGAAAGTAGACACATAGCCCTTTCCGATCCAGTCGCGCTGGCGGTCGGCGATGTTCTTTTTGTAGAGCCAGCCTTGCTGGTCGAATGTTTTGTAAGCCGCGATGCCTTCATAGAATTTCGGCCACACAGATATCATGATCTGTGTATTGTATTTGTGGTGGAGTGTGTTGATCATGCTGTCGGGGGAAGGAAAACGCGTTTCATCAAATTCCTGGCTGCCCCATTCGGCTTCTTTCCAGTAACTCCAGTCCAGCACAATATTATCAAGGGGTATTTTCCGTTTCCTGAATTCTGCTACTGCGGCCAGCAGTTCCTCCTGCGTTTTGTACCGCTCCCTGCTTTGCCAGAACCCGAGCGCCCATTTGGGAACGATGGGGGCCTTCCCGGTAAGCGTTCTGTATCCGGCAATCACTTCATCCATGTTGTTGCCGTGAATAAAATAGTAATCGATCAGCTGACCTGCTTCTGAAGAAAAACTGAAGCTGTTCTTTTCCTCCGGCGAAAGGGGTTCATGCCATTGCGCGGAAAGATAAGACTCGCCACCTTCGGGCATCCATTCGATGCGGATGGGTGTTTTGTCACCAGCACCCAGGGTTACGGGCAGCAATACGGTTGCGGGGTTCCAGGCTTTTCTCCAATGTGAAAGCACGAGTTCATTGTTCAACCATACTTTCAGTGTTCCGCCGAATGTAAACCGGAACTGGTGCAGCCCGGATAGCGTACTGGAAAGACTGCCCTTCCAGGTAACCACTCCTTTTGCAGGATCAAATTCCTTCGGAAGTTTCAGTTTCGATTCGCCGAGAAAGGCCATTTCTATGGCCGTTTCTGCTCTTTCTACCACAATTTCTTCCGGTTTTGTTTTGTTGTTCGCATACGCGGCGGTGAGCCAACCGGGTTCGTTGCTGGCGGAATACAGTTGCAGGGCAGAAAGCGCATGGGCGGGGCGTACATCTCCCGCTTGGGTGAGGGAATAATTGTCCCAGAGGATGCCGTAATTTTTTGAAGAGAGCAGAAATGGAACAGCCACTTCGGTATTGTTCTGGAAGAAATTCACCTGGTGGCCCTTGTAATTTATAATGCCATCCTGGTGCTGACCAAGCCCATAATAGGCTTCATCGTTGCTGGTCTGGAAAGTCTGGGTGAGTCCATAATATCTTTTGCCATCAAATACAGCAGGCTGGAAACTTCTTCCGCCCGCCGCTTTTTCGGCAACTATTTTATTGCCGGCGTTGTCGTAGAAGGAAACAGCACCGCTCTTCGCATCCACTTTCGCGGTAAGCCTTTTTGTTTTCAGTTCCAACACGTCTTCTGAAGGAACCACGTCCCATACCTGACCCGGTTGCCTGGTGTAAATGGTGATAAGGCTCGAAGTTGGCGTAATTTCCTTTCCAGGCGCTACGGTAACGCGGATGATGTGGTCCGCAACCACTTCCAGTTTAACGGCATGGGAAGTACCTGTAAACATAGGATCCGTGAATAAGATAACCCCTGTTTCTGTTTTGATGAAGGAAGGCGGAGCCGACAAAACGGCATTTATACAGCCGGAAATAATCAATGCAATAAACAGCAATCGTAGTTTCATAAACAGCAATCTTTAGCCTGGTCGAATGCTTCAAAACTACAAAAGGACTGTTCCGGACACCGTCTCCGATTGTTGCATATTGGTATATGAAATGTTGCAACGACATGATTTTCAGCAGAAATCAACTTATGCAACACACTTATTCCCGGAAAAGTAGGACAGCAGCCATTGTCTACAGTGCCTATGACGAACCACGCTGCTTCCAATCGGAAAGGGAACCGGCAGCGGCAAAAATGTCAGCTATAAAAATCATCAGCGTTCTTCCCCGTTTTGTGAGAAGGCGTATTTGGAGGGAAGTACTTTGAATTCTTCTTTGAAGGCTTTGGCGAAATGCTTGGGGTTATTGAAACCCACCTCGTAAGCCACTTCTGAAACCGACAGGCCACTTTTTAACAGCAACTGCGCCGCTCTCTTCATCCGGATGGCCCGGATGAATTCTATGGGGGTCTTTCCGGTGAGCGAAAGTATTTTACGGTATAAAGTAACGCGGTTCATGAACATATCCCTGCTGAAATCCTCTACCGAGAAGTCGGCGTTGTCCATGTGCTGCTCCACCAGTTCCAGGGCCTGGCGCAGGAACTTTTCGTCAACCGGTGTGATGGTTACTTCGCCGGGATTCACTTCTATTTGTTTCTGGAAACGCTTCTGTAACAATTTCTGCTGGGCAATCAGGTTCCTGATGCGGGAGGCCAGAATTTCGAAGGTAAATGGTTTGGTTACATAATCGTTCACCCCCACTTTCAGTCCTTCCAGTTGTTTTTCCTCACTCCCCATAGCAGTGAGCAGGATAATGGGGATGTGCGCAGTGAGGGTTTCGCTTTTGAGCTTTGCGGACATTTCAATACCATCCATCTGGGGCATCATCACATCGCTCACCACGAGGTCGGGCATCAGGGTCCGGGCTTTTTCGAATCCTTCTTTGCCGTTTGTGGCCTCTTCTACCTCGTAGGTTGCCTTCAGGTTTTCTTTCAGGTAAAACCGGATGTCTTCATTGTCTTCCACTACCAGCACTATTTTTTTCCTGCCGTTACCGGCGCCCTCTTCTGACAATAATTTTCCGGCATCCTCTTCCAATACTGAAACAGAACTGGTTTTTACCGCAGCATCGTAAATCTTTTTCGCGGGGATCAGTACAGTAAAAGTGGTGCCTTTATCGGGTGCGCTCTTCACGGAAATCACGCCCTGGTGCAGTTTCACGAACTCTTTTGTGATGGCCAGTCCAATACCTGTGCCCTGGTTCACCATTGTTTCCGGCACATCGGTCTGGAAGAATCTCTCGAATATCTTTTCCTGCTTGTCGGCGGGAATACCTATACCTGTATCACTTACTTCTATCGCAAGCGTACCCTCGCTGGCTTCGCCTGTGGGTAGATGGTAGTGAAGCGCCAGGTTCACGCTTCCGTTTTCACTGGTGTATTTGAACGCATTGGAAAGGAGGTTGAACAATATTTTTTCGATTTTATCCTTGTCGAAATAGATTTCCAGGTGATCGATATTGGATTGAAAGGAGAAGGCCATATTTTTTTTCTCCGCGATGTCAAGAAAAGAATCACTGATGTCTTTACTGAAAGCGATGATATCGCCGATCGCCGGGTGCAGTTTAATTTCCTGCACTTCCATTTTGCGGAAGTCGAGCAATTGGTTCACCAGGTTCAGGAGACGTTTGGCGTTCCTTTGCACGAGACTGAGTTGTTTCTTCTGTTCTTCATTGGTGGTTTGCCGGATGATTTTATCCAGCGGAGAGATGATCAGACTAAGTGGCGTGCGGAACTCATGGCTTACATTGGTGAAGAATTTTGTTTTCAGTTGCTCCACGGCCTGGGCGCGTATGGCCTCCCGGCGCTTTTGCTGTACTTCGTAACGCATGTGGATGCGTTCAAGAATGATCCTTCGCGCCAGCCAGAATAAACCCGCGGCCATCAACAGGTACACGATATAAGCTGCGGTGGTTCTCCAGAAAGGCGGCAGTATTTTTATTTTCAGCGTTTTCTCGGGACTCCAGGCACCATCCCTGTTCAGCACTTTCACTTTAAAGAGATACGATCCCGGGCTGAGGTTGGTGTAGGTGGCCCTGCGCTGGTCGCCGGAAACATAAAGCCAGTCTGCATTAAAGCCTTCCATTTTGTACGCGTACTTATCGATGGCACCCTGCCTGAAATCCAGCGACGTGAACTCGATCGAAAAGACATTCTCTTTGTATTTCAGCGCGATGCTTTCCAGGTGCGACAATGCATTCGGGAGCAATACGCGCCCGTCAACATTTTCGCCTGGCGACACATTTCTTCCCAGCAACTGAAAACCCGTTAGTACGATATACGGCCTGCGTTCCTGCTTCCTGATCTTTCCCGGGTCAATAATATTGAAGCCGGAAGGACCGCCAAAGATCAATTCCCCGCGCGCTGTTTTTAAAGCCGCGTTCTCATTGAATTCCCTGTTCTGCAGGTTATTCGATTCATCGTAATTCACCGCCTTAAAATCATACCCCGTATTTGTTTTAAGGCGCAGCAGATTGCACAAACCGTTTGGCGTGGACACCCATATCGTACCGGCGTTATCTTCCAGCACATCCAGTATCATATTGTCGGGCAGGCCGTTGGCGGTGGTGAGTACATGGAATGTATTGGTTTTCGGGTCAAGCATATTCAGGCCTTCGCGTGTACCCAGCCAGGTGTTCCCGGCTTTGTCTTCCAGTATGCAGGTGATGTTGTTGTTGCTTAAACTGTTCTCTTTTTGGGCGTTTGTTTGATAAGTTGCGGCCACAGACCGGTTTTTGTTCAGCACGATCACACCGCCGGAGGTACCAATCCATATTCGTCCTGCTTTGTCCTGCCTGATGCTTGACACATAATCCGAAGGAATGGCGAGGGCCTGGTCCGTTTCATACGCCACGTGTGTAAACTTCCCCGAAGCGCGGTTAAGCAGGTCCACACCGCCCCCCAATGTACCCACCCATAAATTGTGTTCCCGGTCCTCAAACAGTTCCCATACATTGTCGTTCACCAAACTGGTGGCATCTCCTTCCTGGTGCCGGTAATGCGTGAATTTTTTCCCATCGAAACTGCTCAGTCCCCCGAAGTAGGTTCCCACCCACACCACACCTTTGTGGTCGATAATGAGGCTTACCACCACGTTATTGTTCAGGCTGTTGGGGTTTGATGGATTATGGAGGTATTGTTTGAAGGCATTCTGTTTCCGGTCGAAAAAGATCAGCCCTCCGCCATTGGTACCGATCCATATATTGCCATCCCTGTCTTCCACGAAGCGGTTCACATCATCGTAAGGCAGGCTGTTGCGGTTGAACTCCTGGTGCCGGAAGAGCGGGAAAAAGGTGACGCTGCTGTTCAGGTAGCTGACCCCTTGTTTGTAAGTGCCGAGCCAGATGCCGCCCCGGTCGTCCCTGTACATGGCGGTAATGCTGTTCTGGCTGAGGCTGCGCGGATCCTTGGGATCGTTGAGCAGGTAATTGACCCTAAAGCCATTTTTTTTGTTGATGAGGTTCACACCGCCATGGTCGGTGGCCACCCATATCATGCCATTCTCATCTTCCACGATCTGGGTCACGAGGTCAGTGTTCAACTTACCTGTTGCCGACCGTTCATTGAAAGGAGTGATCCTGTTTAATCCGGGCTGAAACAAAAGCGCCCCGCTGTTGATGGTCCACAACCAGAGGTCGCCATCGCGGTCCTCAAAAACGTGGTAGAAATGCGTGCCTGGGTTATTTTCCTTTAGTGCAGCGGACTGAAACAACAGTTTTCCTGCTTTAATAGCGTACAATCTGAGCATACCATTTTGCAGCACTACCCATAACTTTCCCTCACGAGTTTCGGTTACTGAAGCCACTGTTTCTCCATCGCCCGAACCGAACCTCCCCCTTTCCGGCGCAACGTTTTTCCCCTCCTTATAAAAATAGAGTTCCCCATTTTCATACAGTATCCAGTACCTTCCTTCGCGGCCTTTGGTGATGGAACTGATCGTTCCGGCCGGTAACGCAAGCCCCTTTAGAAAAGCATCTATATCATCATCGAACTGTTCCCGGGCCAGATCGTAAATACACGGACCTCCTGCTGTTTTGATGAAAATTTTTCCGCCCGGCGCCTCATACAAGCCTGAGATATTATTGTCGCGGAGCGAGGTACTGTCATTGTACCGTTTTCTGAACACCTTACAGGCGTAGCCATCGTAACGGTTCAGACCAGCCATGGTGCCGAACCACATAAAACCGTCGGCATCTTTCAGCACGGCCGTAACATGGTTGTGGGAAAGTCCGGAGTAAATATTGAGTTTGGAAAAATTGTACTGATCGGCCTGCGCGAAAGCATTCAGGTAAAGCAGGGATAAGAAAACTATCAGAATATGGCCACGCATCTGTTCAGGTTTGTTGCCGGAAACTTCCTCCTTTGTACTTCCAGGTATCAGCATCCGTTAAGCAGTTAATTGACTGTTTAAGATAGGTGTTTTAAGTAGAAAACAGGAGGGAACGCACAAATAGAGCAGTAGAAAGTTAATTTATCTGAGAAAGATTATGGTTAAAACGTACAGGAATTGAAAGATATAGAAACTTTCAATTCCTGCCAGGCAATCCTTTCATTCTGGATAACGCTTTCACTTTCAGCAACCACTTCATCGTCATCCCAAAACGATCCATATCACACACCAGTTCTTCCCGGCGCATCATCCTTAGCCGGTCTATATCAGCCTTCCCGCCCGTATTGCGCGCCAGTTGCTCCAACGCCAGTAAACACATGGCATTCATGGCGTGAAAGGTGATGGTATTTTTTTTCTTTCCCTTAACCGGGAAAGGGAGTTCAGCAAGTTGACTGTTCAACAAATGCACTTCATTCAACAGCCATGCCCGCAGTTTACTGTAATCGCCATACAGATTGGGGACGGTGTACACGTTGTGCTGTATATCCTTGTACACATCAAAAACATCGTTGGTGAATTGCAGCAACCCCGCTACACGGCGCACCAGTTCCAGTTCCTGTGGCGAAGGAAACCGTTCCAGCAACCGGTAAAACAGCAGGAAGGAGTGGTAACTTTTTTCGATCATAATTGCTGAAAGCGTGGCTTCGGAAACGGCTATATTTTTTTGCTCCAGCGATCGTTGCTGCCAGTGAAAAACCTGCAGGAACTGATTTTTAAAAGAAGCGGGATCTTTCAAACTGTTCAGAATAGAACAGTAGAGCGTGTAAACAATTTTTTCTTCCGGAAACTCAGGCTGAAAGCCGTGCGGATTTGCAGTAAGTGATTGTATGCGCTCCGCGGGTATCCCTTCTTCAAAAAGATCATCATAAAAAGGAGAGAGCAAACTGAGGCGCAGTATATTCTCCTCCTCTATGGCGCTCAGTTTCCACCCGTTCAATTGGTAAAAACTTCTGCAGATAACGTGCAGGGAGAGTTCCCAGTATTTCCTGATCCGGACCAGGCCGGAAGGCTTCAACTGATTTTTTTCAGCAAGAAGAGGCTCTAGTAATTCCTGTGCCCTGGCTTCAAAATAAGGTTCCTGCCGCTTCATGGTGCGCCATAATTTGAATAGCTGCAGAAGGATACCAGGAATGCTTACCCGAAACCCATTGGCGAATTGGGCATTTTCATTGTTGTATGTAGTATCGGAACGATCGGCTGCCATCGGGCCGAAGATAGGATATTGCTGAGCCTTCACAAATTTCCGGAGGGAATAGATGTTTACACAGACAGCTACATAACCCGGGCAATAGTCTCCTCCATTCGCACCTCTTCTCCATGGCGGCATCAGACTTCCAGCAGTTGCAGTATCTTTTCATTTTCAATAATCACCATTCCCTGCCGGTCGCTGGTGATGCCTTCTTTAACCGTATAAGGATAGGCTGGCGTATTGCCATTCATTACCGTAGGCAGGTAGGAGAAACGGATGGAACTGAACTGTTCTTTTAAGGCTGTTCCCACTTCTATGATATGGGTAGAGATGATGAAAAAACAATTCCTGTATTTCGAGAAGGCTGTAGTAACTGCAAGCGTGGCATCGTAAGCATCTTTTACGTTCGTCCCTTTGAAGAGTTCATCGAATACCACGAGGATTTTTTTCCCGCTGCTTACTTCCTGCGCTACTTTTTTTACCCGGAGTACTTCCGCGTAAAAATGACTGTACCCCATATCGAGGTTGTCCGGCACATTGATGGAGGTGTACAAGCCATCGCAAACGGAGCAGCGCATTCCTTTCGCGGCTACAGGGAAGCCGGTATGCGCGAGGTAGGTGGCGATGCCGATGGATTTCATCAATGTGGATTTCCCCGCCATATTCGCGCCCGTTAAAAAGATAAGGTTGTGTGCGCTGTTCAGGGAAACGGGGTTCGCCACAGCTTTCAGCAGTCCGGGATGCCAGAGGGCTTCTGCTTCCAGCACATTCATGGGTGCGGGCAACACTTTCGCATAGGAGAAACCTCTTTCGCGCGCCACGCCGCTCACGGCTATGTACACATCAAGCTGGTAAACGATTTCAAGCAGTTGCTCCATGTCATTTCTTAAAGTATGGCGGAGCAGATGGTCGTAGCGGGCCGCTTTCAGCAACGGTATTTCTTTTGCGTCAGCAGCGTTCGAGAGCCAGTGGAGTTTTGGATGGGAAAGCATTGTTCTTGCGGGCGCCACAAAACCGATCCTGAGTTTGGTCAGCAATTCGTTTAAAGCCATCAGTGCTTTGATGGTGGCTTTCAGTCCGGTTTGCAGGGTCGCATACTGCTCATCGCGCAGCAAAGTATGTGTCAGTTTCTTTCTTGTCCATCCGGCAACGGCAGCCATAAGATTGGTGCTGCTTCCGTTAGTGAGGTAGTTTTCCACGGGCAGGAAATCTTCCCGGGTGAAGGGGAACCGGAAAGCATTTTCCTGGAAATAACGGAAGGTTTCACTTCTTGCATTGATGGCATCCGGATCCTGAAGCGGGTGATGAAACATTTCGTTGAGCAGCCGCTCCCCGCCCGAAGTTTTTACTTTATTGAAAAGGGAATAGATGGAATGTGGTTTGAATTTACCCGTCATTCCAAGGTCATCCAGCGTCTGTTTGTCTGTAGTAAAACTCATACTGCTTGCTTTTCTTTCAGCCCGGCTTCCAGTATATCGAGGATGCCTTCGTTGTTGATGATGATCATGCCGTGCCTATCGTCGGTAATGCCTTTTTCCAGGGTGTAGGTGTACACGGGTTTGTTGCCGTTCATGCGGGTAGGCAAGTAAATGAAACGAATATTCGAGCAGCTTTTCCCCAATACTTCACCTGCTTCGATGATATGGGTGGAAACGAGGAAAAGACTGTTCCGGCGGCGCGCGAATCCTTTGGTGATGGCGATGGTGGCCTCGTATGCATCTTTCACATTGGTACCACGGAACAATTCATCGAATACGATGAACAGGTTTTTTCCCAGACTCAGTTCGTGGGCCATTTTCTTTACCCGCAATACTTCCGCGTAAAAATGGCTGGCCCCCATCCCCAGGTTGTCCGGCAGGTTGATGGTGGTGTAAATGCCATCCATAACCGAAAATTCCATTTTGCCTGCGGCCACTGGAAAACCGATATGGGCAAGGTACAGGGCAATGCTGATGGATTTCATGAAGGTTGATTTTCCCGCCATGTTCGCACCTGTGAGGAAAAGCACGTTCCCTTCCGGAGAGATTTGCAGGGAATTGGGCACCGCTCCCGGAACCTGTGGATGGTATATGCCTTCCACCGCGATTTTAAGCTCATCTTTCGGCAAAGCCGATGCGAATACGAAGCCACGCTCCCTGGCCACCTTCGCCACGGATAGATAAATATCCAGCAGGTAAATATGTCGGAGCAGCAATTGCACCAGGTTGCGGTGCCTGAAACGGAGCAACACATCGTACACCGCAATCTCTTCAAGGGCAGGTTTCGCGCCGCTGTTGCGCAAGGGAGCAAAGGCAGGATCATTCAACACCTCATCCAGCAATTGCTTTTCCCCTGAATAACCGTGTTGTACGGGAAGTTTCAACGCTTCCAGAAACGCACGGCATTCCCGGAATACTTCGAGCAGCGCTGTTACACCTTTTACCACCATTATGGTTTCCGTATCCTGCGCCACAAGGTTGCTTACTCTCTGGGTGAGCGATTTTTTCTCCTGCGAAATCCTTGTTCTTTCATCCTGGTTGGCGAGATAAGGTTCGATGGCATCGAAATGCGCGCTAAGGAAGGGGAATACAGTCTCCTCCACGGAAAAGAACCTGATGATGTCCGCGCGCCTGTTGATGGCGTCATGGTCCGACAAAGGATACCGGAACATTTCTTCCAAAGCCGCCGCGCCACCTCTTGTGGCGCAGCGGTTGAACATATTATAGATGGAATCGCCCCCATGCTTTCCGAAGATGTTCAGGTCTTCGAGGGTTTGCTTATCGGTAGTGAACAACATATTGACCTATTTCCTTTTTCTGCGAATGAGTAAAATGGCTGCGAAAGCAACCAGTACGCCTGGCAGCAGCCAGAGGTAAACAAGTCGCATGGTTTCCACCTGCCCACCAGTCATTTTCACGGCCCTGTCGTTTGTTTTGGGGCGGTAGCTGCTGATCGGGAATTCATCGTAGGCGAGCCAACTGAACAGCGCATTGGTAAAATGAAAGCCTGCATTACTGAAGCTGCCGTTCTTCATAAAATCCGCGTCGCCGGTAACGATGATTCGTTGTGCTCTGCCCTTGATATTCCTGGAAAGCGACAAGGTGGTTGGTATGATCCCTTTCGTATCGCCTTCCTCCGGGGCATAAGTTATGGTTCCCTGGCTTTCCGGCCTCCCTCCCCTGCCACGTGGCCGTGCTGAATTTTCAGTTACAACGGCTGGTGTGGCCATAGCAGCATTGGGTCCGGCTGAAGCTGTTTTCACCTGGGTTATTCCGCTCTTGTGTTTCGCTGCGGGCGTATTGCCGGATTTACGTTTAGTTGTGTCTGTTTGTTTCTGCCCGGCAGGCACATCCTGTTCATCGTTCTGACCGCCATAAATGCTGCCCATCATCATAACACCACCTGCTGCGGAAGTCATTAGTTCCGGGTCGAGGTCCTGTATCCTGTTCCAGGTAATTTTGTCGTCACTCACCAGCAATGGTTTTGCCGTAAAGCCACTTCCTGGTACCGGCTTCAGTCCTGCCACACCCACCATGGTTACTTTCTCTCCCAAAGTATCTTCCCTGAGATCGCGCAGGTATTTTGACATACCGGCGGCTTCTTTCGTCAACATCAACCTCACCCTGTCTGGTGCTGCATCCTTATCCGCCTGCACCAGTCTGCCCGCCATCAGTTCCACGCCAACTTCGTTCAGGATGGGCTGGGATACTTCCGCCTTACCCGGCTCACAGGCAATCAGCAGGTTTCCACCCTTGCTGATGTATTCCCTGAGCCTTTCCAGGGCCGTTTCACTCCATTGCAGTTTCGGATCCGCAATCACCAGTGTAGACACATCGTCGGGTACAGCCCTGCTGTCCAGAGTCACGGTATCCACATCGAAACCCTGGTTAATGAGGGCATAACGGAAGCCCTTTGCGGTAGCGATTTTTTCGTATTCCCGGTCCCCTTTTCTGAAAATACTCCTCTCCATGTTTCCTGTAACGAACGCCACTTTCGGGAGCTTTGTGTGCATCAGCCGCTTAAAGGCTGCGGACACTTCCGTTTCACTGGGCCATACCATCTGGTCGTCGAAAATCCGCAGGAAAGTGGTTTTATCCTTGTATTTGAGTTGCATTACAAACCGGTTCATTTCAGGACGCAGGTCTATGATCTTACGCATCTCCTCCGGCGTTTTTACATCATTCATACGCATTCCGGTAGCCTTGGTCTGCTGCTGCGCAATTTCTTTCAGTGATTTTCCCGGGTAACCACTCAGCATCATTGTATTGTCCAATGTGCTGTCGTAGAAGCTTATCGCCTTATGCACCCTGATATTGTGTCCTTTTTTAAACCGGTTGTACATTTCCCAGGTAGAGGCAATGCGGTTGTAAGACGCGTCCATACCCATCCCCATTGATCCTGCCAGTATGTTGTTGTAGGTAATCACTTCAATGGGTTCTTCTCCCATGTCTTCAATGATCTTTTGTACGTTAGGCAATATGGTATTCCGCTGGTGCAGGGAAGCATCATAATAGCTAATAAATCCGGGCAATGAGAAGAAATACCCGATGGCCACACATACCGCCACTACCGCTGCATACCTGCCCACTTTGAATGCTGCTGACCTGGATTCCATTCCCGACTTCAGCTTGTAAATACTCAGGCCCAGGAATATCGCGATGATCACGATAAAGTAAATCACATCTTTGGAAGAAATGAGGCCGCGGAGCATTTTTTCAGTACGTCCGGCAATAGAGAGATAATAGGTAATGTCACGTATGAATTCAACGCCCTGCCACACGGTGCCGATATAACTGAGCAGCCCGATCATCACGAAAGTACAAACGGCCGCGACGATCTGATAAGTGGTAAGGCAGGACATGAAAAGCCCTATTGCGGCATAAACGCAGAGCAGCAGGTAAAATCCAAGCAGGCTGGTGAGCAGCATCCCTTTATCTGCTTCCTGTATCTGCAAAATACCCGAGCACACAAACAGCGCCACGATCAGTAACATCAGGAAACTGTAAAGCATCATTGCCAGGTACTTACCGAAAATGATCTCTCTTACCCTGATAGGAGAAGAATACAACAACTTGATGGTACCACTGGAAGTTTCCCGGCTGATAAGGCCCATCGTCAGTAAGGGAATGTAGAGGTAAAGGTTTTCCATGATGTGCATGAACAAACCGCTTTTGCCCACAAACAACCGCGCGGTGAGGTCAAATATATAATTCAGCCTTATTCCGCCCATTTCCTGCTGTGTTACCACACCCTCAATCATACCGGTGTACACGATGCCCGTTTGTACGAGGAATACCACCAGCACAAACCAGGCGATGGGTGAATAGAACAGCATCCGCAACTCTGTGCCCGCGACTCTGAATATAGTTTTCATCCGTTGATTTTTTATTTAAAATGATCCTGAATTAATTTAATTTCTGGTTAGACAGTTGCTTGAATATTTCGTCGAGCGCGCTCTTGTCCAGGCTGATTTCGCGGAGCCGCCATCCTTTCTCCACACTGGTGTTCACCATTCTTTCGGTAATCTCCTGATCGCCGTTGAAATGAATACGTACCTGCCTTTCCGTGAGGAAGTCAACATGCGTCACACCGGCTATTCCTGCCAGTTCCTCGCCGGATGGCGGATTTTCGAAACGGATCAGCATACTATGGGGTTCAACATAGTTGTTGAAAGCGTCCATTGTATCGGAGAACACGATTCTTCCACTTTCAATCATTTTGATTTCTTTGCAGAGCACCTGTATTTCCGACAGGATATGGGAGGAGAAGATCACGGCCCTGTCTGAAGCAATTTCCCGGATCAATGTTCTTACTTCCGTAATCTGGTTGGGATCAAGGCCGTTGGTTGGTTCATCCAATACCACCAGGGCGGGGCGGTGTACAATAGCCTGGGCGATGCCTACCCGTTGGCGGTATCCACCCGAGAGGTTGCGGATGAGCCTGTTGCTGAAATGATCAATGCCGCAGCGTTCTTTGGCCTCTTTGATGGCCGGCTTCATTTTGTCTTTGGGGATGTGCCGGAGTGCAGCGCAGTAAGAGAGATATTCATCTACTGTAAGGTCCATGTACAGCGGCGGATTCTGGGGAAGAAAACCAATCTCTTTCTTTGCAAGTTCAGGTTGCTCGCGCAGGTTGATGCCTTTAATGAACACCTCACCTTCGGTTTGATTCAACGCGCCGCACAGGATGTTCATGGTGGTGGATTTCCCTGCCCCGTTGGAACCGAGCAGCCCTACAATGCCCTTCGTGCCGATCTCCATATTGATATCTCGGATGGCCCAGGCATTGGTGTAGCGATGGGATAGTTTTTCTATCCTTACAATTGCATTTTCCATGTTAATTTTTATAGTTCGTTGGTAATTGAGAAGGTTATCTTTCGCGGTAAGAAACGCTTGTTATTTTTCCGAAGCCTGTCCATTGTTTTTGCAGTACCAATGCCTCATTCGCGTCCGGCACACTGTATTGCTCCAGTGTACCATTTTTCCCGGAAGGATCATAAACGCCCACGGTGAGCCACCTGGACCATACACCATAGGTGGCCGGACTTCTGTTGGGCGAAAACTGCTCGAAGGAGAGGTAGCTTATTTCCGCCGCGCCTTTATCCAGCATAAGTTTGCTGCTTTCAAGGTACAAATCGTACTCGTATACTTTTCCTCCCACACTGTAGAAAATATATTCCGGGTTTGCGCCAAGCGCGAAATGTGTGGCCTTATCGATATCCGTTCCTTTGAGTGGTTTGTAATAGACCGGCAGCGATCCCGCCCGGAATTTCAGGAGGTGGTGTCCTGTACCATCTGCATCTTTGAGTATAGCGTAAGAAAACCCTGTTGCTGACTTGCCCATATATACCAGCTCTTTCCCAACTGGAAAATCAATTTCTCCCGGTTTGGAGGCAATGGGCGGCGCTTCCACATTTGTATTTGTAAAACTACGCAGCAATGCAAAGGAATTGTCATCTTCATTAAACATCATCAGGTTATCGGAACCGTTGGAAGTAGCGTAGGGAGCGGCTTTAAACGCAGGCTTGCCAACATATTTATTAACCGGCAGGTTGTAAACGGGCACCATTCCGCCAGCGCGCAGGTAAAAATTATGATCGGACCACAGAAAGATCGGCACAAAATAGAGATAGCTGTCCCAGATCATGTTCTGCGCTTTAAAATCCGGGGAGAGGTTGCCCGCGATTTCATACCTGATGTTATAGGTTGGCCTCCAGTCAAATGTTTCAGGGTGGAGGCGGTTGGTTCCTGTTGCTGTTAAAAGATAAATACCGAAAGTAGAGTCAGAATAACTGAATGCGTTGGTAACCCTGGTGCATACTACTTTCAGCGGCGCACCCTGCTCCGGAAGTGAGGACCCCATTTTCGCCAACACATCGGTAAACTGCGTGAAGGTGCCGGCTATGCCATCGTACGAAAGCATATCCAATCTCGATTTCCCCTCCACATTGCTCAGCACCATATACCCTTCATATACATTGGTGCGCACCAGCAAGGTAGTATTGGTATGAAACAGCACACCGGTACCATTATCCGTAACCCTGTACTGCACGGTGTAGGTTCCGGGCAATTCATTGATCCTTATTTTCAGGTTCTTTTCTCCGGACACTATTTTTTCACCCACCCCCTCTCTGAATAAGGACCATTCATAACTGTAGTTGTTCCCATTGGGCATGGAACTGTTTACAACTGGGGTAATGGAAAGCGTATCACCAATAAAAACAGGCACGGTGGCATTGGGGTCTATGCCGCTAAAACTGATTTTATTGATGTCTTTGTAATCGTAATTACCTTCATCTTTGTAGCAGGAGAGCAGGCAGCTAAGCTGCGCAGAGAACAACAGGAGAATATATAAGCGCTTCATGTTAAAACTTTAAGAATGACATAAAATAGGTGCGTTACGGAAACCGGTACCCCATCGTCATGGGTGTGGTGCCATCGCTTTCGAAGACGGTATTTCCGGCGAAGGCCTGGTCTTTCAGGTATCTCGCCATGAACACCCCGTAGTAAGTGGCATCCAGCATTTGCTGATCGGTAGTAATGGCCGTGGACCAGAAATTAAGCGGCATACCTGCAACCTGGTTCAACAACTTCACCTTCTTCTCGCTGAAGTCTCCGAAATAAGAATAATAGTAGTCATTCCAGAACGGGCCGGCACCCAGCATATCCGTCAGGCTTATCTTAAAAGTATTCACCCATACCGTATCTCCGTCTATTGAGGTGGCTTCTCTGGGATTGCGTGGTTTGAACTTTATTTTGGTTTCAAAATTTTCATTCTCTTCCAGGCGCAATACCAGTGTCACTGTTTTTGACGCAAGGTCCGGTGCGCGTTTCAGCTTTACGAAAACGGAATCAGTTAATTGACCTGCACGCAGGGTAAACGCCACGGGGAACTCATAATGTGTGGAGATTACCGCACTTGAAGACGGGTCCACCGATACTTTGAAAGAGCGGTCCTTCGCAGTAGGGGAGCCGGTAACGGATACGGGAATACCTACTAGACTGTCTTTTACGGAGGATGGGCTGAAAGCGAAGGTATATCCTAATGAATCAGCATACCGCCCAAGATTATCATTCAAAGGATCCGCTCCCACGATCATGTTGAAGTATATATTATCCTGCGCCTCATAGGTGAGCAGGCGCTCCTTTTTACAGGAGGCGCACAACACCATGGCAGAGAAAAAGGTTACAAATAAACGGTTGAATATTTTCATCGTTCCTGGTTTATAAATTGTCGGGAATTATCGGGTAGACGTTTCTGAAACGGGCAATGGCACTTTGTAAACAGGTTCAACAGTAGCCCATGGATAAGGAAGATCGGCCATAGGTACATTGTTTGCGTTGATCCTTTTATAATAGAAGAACAGTTGCCCTTCGCCCCAGAATTCTTTCTGGTATTCTTTCCTGATTTCAACGGGCAGGGATGCCGTGCCAGGCAAGGCAGCTAATCCCCTCCTGCGTCTTTCGGTATTAAGGAAGTCCAGCGCCCTGGCGGGATCAGTTTCGGTTTCTGCCAGGATGAGGTAAAGTTCCGATTTGCGCAACAAGGGCTGTAGGAATTGCCAGTTGTTCCCGGTTGCAAGCGGAGCGAATTTGTAGAAAGTGCGGTAATTTTTTCCTGACCCCGTGAGCCAGGTTTGTACCACGCGGTAATCCTGGAGCATACCTTCAAAAACTTCCGTGAAACGGGCTTCATACGGCACATATATGCTTTGGTCGGTGAGTGCGGGGTTAAAGAAGAAATCGTAGTTGTTGTAAAGTTGCGGGGTATTTACACCGAAGAGTATTTCAGTAGAGAAAACCCTGTCTGGGTTGGCCGCATTGTTCACCGCATCAGCACCTACCCAGGGGAACCATTTTTCCCCTTCATCCAGTACAGCTTTTGCTTCAGCATTTGCTTCCGCCTTTTTACCTGCCCATAAATAAGCCCTGGCGAGGAGCGTCCTCACCGCGAAGTAATTCATACGTTGGTTGCGTGCACTGCTGTAGAAATCGCGCTCATACGATATTCCCTTTGTGATCACCGGATCGTTGGCCAGCAATTGCCTAGCTGTTGTAAGATCAGTCAACACCTTTTCCATCACTGCTGTACCGGAAAGTATGGGTTGCATTTTGCCATCGGCCTCCGTGTAGTACGGAATGGCGGGATCACCCCCAGCAGTGGCATATACCGGCCCATAAAAACGCAGCAGATCGAAATGAAGCATTCCCCGGATGGCCAGCGCTTCCCCTTTCAGCAGGTTGCCATTGTCCGCTGAAATCACTTTAGCGCCCACTGAATTGTCAATTTTGGAAAGAAACACATTGGTGGCAAGAATGGTACTGTAAGCCTTTCGCCATATCGTATCCAGCACCAGCGAAGCATGTTCCGCATTGTAGTTGTAGCTTACAAACCAGCTCAGGTTCAGCGATCCATTCACAACAGGCTTGAAGCGCTGCGCCATCAGTTCAATTACAGTAGAACTCAGGAACGAACCATACAGTGGCCGGGCAGCCATATCCAGGTACAAGCCATTGAAAGCCTGAATCAGCGCCGATTCACTGCCATACACCTGATTCTCTGTGTAAGAGGTTTCCGGTTGTACATCAAGGTATTTTTTGCAACCTCCCAGCATTAAGACCGCGCCCAGTAAAAACGCGGAAAGATATCTGCTACTCATGATCAGTTGGTTTAGGAATTAAAAGGAAAGATTAACACTCAGTCCGGCAGACCTTGAAAACGGATAATCCAGTCCGCGTTCAGTTTGCACCGTTTCCACCCGGAAAATATCATTCAGGTAAAAGTTTACCCCCACCCCCTGCAGGTGCAGCTTTTGCACCCAGGCAGCATTCGTTCTCCAGGAAACGCTGAATGACTCTCCGATGAAGTGACTGTCTTTCTGAATGAATCTTGAAGACATGGGCGTGAACCCGAAAAGCTGGACAGACTTGAACTCGCGCACATCTCCCGGCTGCTGCCACCTGTCGTACAAAGCGCGCCTGTCAAGGTTCCCGATAACCGCAAAACCCATTGGTCCAGGTCCGAGCACTGAATTACCAACATTCTCCACCTTCGTATATACAGCACTGTTGAAAACATAACCGCCTATCCTGTAGCGCGCATTGGCATTGAATGTAAATTCTTTGTAAGTGAAAGAGGTATTCAAGATCCCTTCAACTTTAGGCCGGGTGTTGCCCACACGCACAATATCCGCAGGATCATATATGAAGGAGATATCGCCGTTCGCTTTCCGGAACAACTCATAACCCGTAGCCGGGTCTATGCCCAGTGAGCGTACTGCCCACATATCGTCCGGGCTGTATCCATCATAATAACGGTTCAGTCCCCTGCTGTCCTGCTCCGCTTTATTGAGCGATTGTAATTTATTGGCGAAGCCGCCATATACACTGTTGTTTTTTACCCCAGAAACAGAGATGGACCAGATGATCCTTCTTTTCAGGTCATATACAGGAGAGAAACGCAGGTTCAGGTTCCACCCGGTGGTGGTAAGGGTTCCCACGTTAATCACATAGTTGTTGTTGAGCGCTACGGATGCAGGAACAGTACCTTCAGCACCTACAGACAATGGATCGGTAAGTTTTCTGAAATATTCCAGCGTACCGCTTACGCGGTTATTCAGCAGCCTGAACTCAGCGCCATAACTACCTTGCAGTGTACGTGACCATTCCAGGTCAGGACTACCCAGGGAGGCCAGCGATAAGCCCTGACCAAAATAATTACTGCCTGTACCCTCGTATGCGTAAGTAGATACGGAAGTGAAATTGCCGAGGTTCTGGTTGCCGGAATACCCGATGTTTCCCCTCAGTTTAAAAACTTCCAGCCATTCCACATCACGTAAAAACACTTCCTCATGCAAGTTCCAGCCCAGGCCAACCGACATGAACGGCTTGAACCTTTTGTTGCTGCCGAAAGCGCTCGCACCACTCAATGTATATACCCCATCCACCATAAAACGATTGGCAAAAACATAGTTGATGCTGGTGGTAAGTCCCACACCACGGCTCTTCAGTTTTAAAGATGCCGGCGTACTGAAAGGCATATAACCGTAAGCGAAAGCCGGATTACCATTGGTGCCATAAGGAAAGCCTACCGCTGAAAAACCGACAGTTTCGGAAGTAGTGCTTTCCACCTGTCCGCGAACGTTGGCCGAGATACGGCTTTTACCGATTACCTGCCCATAAGAAAGCGAAAGGTTGGCATTGAATGTATTGCTCTGCACCTGCGTATTGGCGTAACTGCCTTTCTTCTCCACCTCCGTATTGTCGAACATACTATGGTCCGGCGGAATGAACAGCACCGCGTTACCATTGCTTTTTGAAAGCTGCATACCACCATCAACACGCAGGTTATTGGTAATGGTGAAACTGCTGTTCAGGTTATTGGTAAAAGCAAATGACTTGTTGTTGTTGATGCTGAACAGCGATGCATTGTACAGCGGATTGACCACGCTTGTATCGTAAAGAAGGTCTACCTTCCGGTTGATGAAACCGTTGGCATCTGTTTTCTGGTAATAAGGATTCATACTGGCATAAGAAGAGAAAGAACCATATGGTGATTCATTCGCATTCGTGCCGGTTACCATCGCATTGTTTGTGATGTTCAAACTTCCTTTCCGGTAGGTGATGAGGAAGTTCCCGCTCCAACTGTCTCGGCCTGAGCCTTTCATCACGCCATCCCTTTTATTGTACACCCCTCCTGCATTAAAAAACAGGTCGTTGCTTCCCCCGTTCAACTGAACGGAATGCCTGTTTGAAATACCGGTACGTACAGGTTCATGCAGCCAATAAGTGTTTACGCCCCGCAACGCTTCAGCCAGGTAGAAATTATAACGTTCCTCCCGCAACCAGTAGCCGTTAGAAGTACCGCCCCTGCCGCCATCAATCAACTTCTCCCATTGCATTTTTTCGACAGCATTCATAAGGTTGTAACTGGAGAGATCGGGCAATTCAAAACTGATATCCGCCACATAGCTTCCCTGTAATTTTCCGGCAACGGGCCGTTTGGTTTCCACCACCACCACACCATTGGCTGCCTTGGAGCCGTACAATGCGGTAGAAGCCGCATCTTTCAGGATCGTGATTGTGGCAATACGGTTCATATCCAGGTCGTAAATGGTCTGAAGTGTTGTTTCGAAACCGTCCAGGATGAACAAAGGCTGGTTAGGGTCGGCATTGAACTGGTCGTTCAGGTTGGCATTGGTGAGCGTGGTGCGCCCCCGTACTTCAATAGTGGGCAGCCGGTTGGGGTTAGCGCCCTGCAGGTTGTTTTCCACGATAATGAAAGAAGGGTCGAGCGTTTTCAGACTTTCCAAAATATTTTTATTGCCCACCGAGCGAAGGTCTTTTCCTGTAAATACCGCTGCTGCGCCGGTGAAACTTTCTTTGCTGCGGCTGAACATGCCATTGTTGATTACCACTTCTTCCAATACGGTCTTAACAGGCAGCAGATGGAAAATGAATAACCCGGTTGGAATTTTTCTCACGGATCCGGCAGTTAGTTTCACCGTCTGCTCAGCGCCCATGCGCATCAGTACCCTGATGGGCACGCGTAGTTTCTGAAACCCTACGGAAGTGATCACGATATCCGCATCGGAATCTACCCCGGCTATATTAAATTGGCCCAGGTTGTCCGACCGCATCACTGTTCTTCCATCGTTAAAGCCTATGGATGCCGACTCCACAACCTCGTTGTTTTCTGCGTTCAGCACAAGCCCCATGATTGTCGTCATCGTTTCCATAGCCACCACCTGGACTTTAGCGGGCACAGTATCTTTTAAGGGCGTATTTTTTTGAGAAAGAAAAATAGTATTGTCGGCTACACTGTAGGTGAAAGGCTGGTCCCTGAGTACCTTATCCAGAAAAGTATTCAGTGGCATATTTTTTACGGAAACGGAAACCCTGCGTGCGTTTTCGAGGAATTCGCTTCTTCCCCAAACCGTGTAACCGGTTTGTTGCTCTATGGCGGAGAACACCGCTTTCATGGAGAGGTTTTTCCCCGACAGGGTAACGGTTTGAGAAACCGTTTTGGCGGAAATGTGCATGCAGCACACCAGCAGTAAAAAAGTTGTCAGTCTCATAATTCGTAACGTTTGGTCCGGGAGCCGGAATGCTCCTTTTCCCCGTTTCAACCGAACGTATTCCACTTTACGGTGTAGTGTACCCGGTGGAAAGTCCGTGCCTGAAAAGCGGTTGGCAAGATCACTCCGGCTACAGTTTGTCCCTCTTCTGCCAGGCGCCGGAAGCAACTCCCCGGACACCGTAGGGCATAGGTGGGCAATAGCAGTTTTTTGCATAAATTGCATTGGTTTGGTTATTAAAAGTGAATCAGTCTTGCATTTAATCGGCCGAACTATATGCCGGAAGTGGTCTCAAGCACTTCCGGTTTTTTATGGCCTGTATTCAGAATGGCATTGTTTCAGATTTTTAATTTCAGGGGCTTACAATCAGTTTTCCATCTTCCGTGAAACGGAATTTCAAACCAAATCCTTTCAGGGCGGTGAGCACCGTTGACAGGTTCACCTTACGGCTCATTTTACCGAAGAAGCGGACATCAGGCACGGCTCCTTCGTACACTACCTCTATGTTGTACCATCTTTCCAGTTGGCGCATGGTTTCTTT
The DNA here is from genome assembly GCA_946482545.1 of uncultured Flavihumibacter sp. The sequence continues at coordinate 42,045 of CAMLRX010000021.1, forward strand.
GAGGTCGGCTCCTTCAAAGTTGAAGCGTCCGTTTTTCCAGGCCATCACTTTTTCGATGTCCGGGGTGTTGTTGATGGTGGTCTTCCGTTCGCTGAGCTGCGCCTGTTGTCCGGGCTGCAACACGGCGGGCTCTCCCGTTTCCAGGTTGTTCACCCGCACGTGGCCCTCCAGCAAAGTGGTATTTGTACCCGGCTCATCGTGGTACGCGTTCACATTGAATTTCGTTCCCAGCACTTTTATTTCTGCGCCATCTCCGGCTTTTACAAAGAATGGTTTTCTTTTATCCGGTGCCACTTCAAAATACCCTTCACCTGTCAGCTCTACCCTGCGCTCATTCCCGGTGAAACTGGTGGGATATTTTAAGGAACTGGCGGCATTGAGCCACACTTTGGTGCCATCAGGCAGGGTAATGCTGAACTGACGGCCCTTCGGGGTTCTCATGATATTGTAGACAATGGAGCCTGTTGCGGTTTCAGAAGGATCGTAATCGAGTTGCCCGTCACGCAGCCTCACGGTGGAACCATGCTCGTTGGCTACAACGCCGTTCCCAAGGCTATCCAGCACTACTTCCGTACCATCGGCAAGGGTAAGCACGGCACCGGAAGATCCCGGTCCGATATCGGTTACCGCCATAACCGGCTGCTTCGCATTTTCACCGTGGCTACCGCGCTCCCACCAATAAATACCCATAGCCAATACGATCAGTGCAGCCGCTGCGTAACGCACCCAGTTTCTGCGGAAGAATGCAACAGGCCGCACCGGCGTCCACATTTCTCCGGACGCTTCTAAGGTGTCCTTTATTTTTTCCCAGCCTGCTTCTTTTTTCAGTTGATACCTTTCGCGGATGGCCTGCACCAGGAACACATCTGTGCCCAGATCACGGATCAGGGATGCATGCTCCGGCGAACGTGCGCCCCAGGCTTCCAGTTGCTGGTGCTCACGCGCACTGAGTTCCTGCGCCTGGATGCGTTTGTACAAGAGGTCAATAATGTCGCTGTGAATAAGGATATCTGCCATGGTGAACGGAACGCCTTTTAACGGCATCCGGGTTTATGACGACGGGTTTATCCTTTTGTGACAATTTTTAATAAAAAAATAAAATAAGGATAATACACCAGCGAGGAAGAGAGCTGGTTTTTGATGAGGACGGACTGTAACATGGCCACGGCCCGTTCCTTTTGTTTGCGGATCGTGGCTTGCGGAATATTCAGCAACAGACTGATCTCCGCATAACTCTTCCCTTCTATAAACAGGAGTTTGAGGATGGTTTTGTATTTATCAGGCAGGGCTTCCAGTTCACGCACCACCCGGTGCAGCACTTCTTCCCGCACCAATGCCGTTTCTTCCAACGATTCAAATTGTTCAGCCACTTCAAGGCCTTCCCGCTGAATCGATTGCCGTTTTTTTGCCCGCAGGTAATCGAAAGCCGCATTGCGGGTAGCCGTGTACAAATAAGTCTTTACATGATTGACCCCGGGTAGATCAGCCCGCTTTTTCCAAAGCCGGATGAACAACTCCTGCACCAGGTCTTCCGCTTCGGAAACATCCCCGGTATAAGTTGCGGCGAAAAAGCACAGCCGGGTATAATACAGGTCGTACACCCCCCTGAACGCATGGGCATCACCTTCGCCCATGCGGGAAAGCAGTTCTTCCTCACTATGTTCATTTCCTGAATGCATAAAAACTCACCGGTACGGGAATCAGTTGATTTGGTTTTAAACGCCTTAACGGTTTGAAGGTAAGGATTTCTTCAAATACCCCATCTTTGCAAAAAATTTCTCTTGAACACCACATATTCCCGCTCCCGGTATTATTCCCTCATTCTCATCCTCGGTGCGCTCACGGCGTTGGGGCCTTTCTCCATAGACATGTACCTGCCTGGTTTCCCGGCCATAGCCGCCGACCTGAACACCACCGAGGCGCAGGTGTCGCTCACGCTTTCCAGTTATTTCATCGGCATTACGGCCGGCCAATTGCTTTACGGCCCCCTCATTGACCGGTTTGGACGGAAGAACCCGTTGTATATCGGGCTCACCGCGTATATACTTGCTTCCGCGGGTTGTATGTACAGCCACAGCATTGAAAGCCTCATCGCATTGCGGTTCATACAGGCGGTGGGCAGTTGCGCGGCCGGCGTGGTATCCATCGCGATGGTGCGCGATCTTTTCCCGATTGAGGAGAACGCGAAAATATTCTCCATGCTGATCCTGGTATTGGGCACGTCTCCGCTCATCGCACCCACGGCAGGCGGTTATGTGACCAGCGCCTTCGGCTGGCACGCTGTATTTTTCGTACTTACGCTGATGGGCATCGCCCTGCTGGCCGGCTGCATATTCGGTTTACCGGAAAGCCGTAAACCCGATCCCTCGGTTTCCCTGAAACCCAAACCCATATTGCTGGGTTTCGCGGGCGTGCTGCGCGAGCCACGCTTCCTGGTGTACGTGCTCACCGGTGCCATCGCTTTCGCCGCATTGTTCGCTTATGTGGCCGGTTCTCCCTACGTATTCATGACCATTTTTAAAGTGAGCGACAAAGTGTATGGCTGGATATTCGCGTTCTTATCCATCGGCTTTATCGGGGCGAGCCAGCTGAACAGGCTGTTCCTGCTGCATTTTTCCAGCAAGCAGATTGTTACCGCAGCTATTGTGTGTCAAACCATTACGGGCACGCTATTCACTGTGGCAGCGCTTTCGGGCTGGCTGGGTCTTTACAGCACCATCGCGTTCCTGTTCGTATTGCTTTGCTGCCTGGGCTGCATTAACCCCAATACTTCCGCGCTGGCCATGGCGCCGTTTACAAAGAATGCGGGCAGCGCCTCGGCGCTGATGGGCGCGTTGCAAATGGGGATCGGTTCGCTCGCATCGGTGGCCATCAGCATCTTCAGCAACGGCAGCATCGTTCCGCTGGCAGGAGTAATGGCAGGCGCCGCATTCGTGGCATTGCTGGTATTGTGGGCAGGACAAAGCAGCCTGGCTAAAAAAGAAAAGCCCGCCTTAAGAGCGGGAGATTCTTAACCAAAACAGACTGCTTATGAAAGCACAAAATCTCTACGGTACGGGGGTGAGGGATTATCTCCAGGCGGTTGCGCTTTTTGATGTACAAAGGTTCAGTTTTCTTTTTGAAAAGAATGCATAAACCGGCAGGCTTAACCAGCAGTTAACAGGAACAAAAAAGCCGCTCCTCCCGGAACGGCCTTAGTGGTATCTTTTGAAGGATCAGAATTTATAGGAAAGCGTTGCGCTGAATTGCCGCGGTGCGATGGGGTTCACACTGTAATTCTCATGTACAATGTAATCCAGTTCATCGGTAATATTGGACAGTTTAGCCAGCAGCGAGAGTTTCCTGAATGAATAGCCCAACGATACATCAAAAGTGGTGAAGTCGCCCAGTTGAATGTTCCGGTTTACATTAGAAGCCTTGTTCGCCTGTGTATTGTTCCATCCCGCCACTCTTTTCCCGGTATAAAACGTGGAAGCCCCGATCTTCAATCCTTTCAGAGGGGTTCCGCTGAAGGTATAAAAAACGGTTCCGTTTGCCGTTTGTGCCGTATTGTTCACCAGACGTTCCCCTGTTACAAAGCTGTTGGAAGCGCCTGAAGTGCGGGTATAACGCATGTAGTTGTTGCTGTAACCACCAATGAAATAGATATTTTTTGAAAGAGACGCCGTAATGTCCACTTCAAAACCATCGCTGGTGGTTTGTCCCGTAAATTCTTTGATATTGGTATTGCTGTTTACATTTCCGTTCGCGTCCAGTTCTGCCATCTGTGCGAGGTCGTTGTTGATGATGCGGTAAACTGAAAAATTAGCGGAAAGTTTTCCATCGAAGAAATCATTCTTCACGCCGGCTTCAAACTGGTCGATGATGGAAGGTTTCAAAGCCTGGTTAT
>CAMLRX010000022.1 GCA_946482545.1 uncultured Flavihumibacter sp.
ATCGCCTCAAAAAAAATACCTGGCTTAATGTGGACCTTAACTACCAGAATGGCTTAGTGGATATGTCCGAAACACCTTCCTCTTTCAACGCCACACGCAATATCGGTGTAAATGTAGGCGTTACTTTCCCGCTTGGAACCGTGGTTCCCGATAAGTAAGCACCCATTATTTTCTATATATCAAAGAATGGCGCATCAGCAATGACGCGTCATTTCTTTTTTTTGCCCAACAATCAACAGCCGTTGCGCCGTAGCGAGAAAGAAAACATCAACAGCCCTTGCTCCCTTACGCCTGCAAGCATACGACATACAAAGCAGGAAGTTGCAATTCCCACATTACAAACAGCACTTCAATCGCTCTTTGCGTCCTTGCTCCTTTGCGTCTTTGCGTGAAACCTCCCCCAAAGCCGTACATTTACCAAAATGCTCCCATGAAACTATTCGTTTATCCTGAACTTACCACTTCCGCCAAAGAATTGCTCTTACAACAATTGCCCGAAGTGCATACTGTTTCCTTCGCGAAAGAACTTTCCTACGAAGAAGCCTTGGATGCCTTTCAGGATGCCGATGCTGTCTTAGGCAATCCGCCTGTGGAGTGGTTTTCGCGTCCATTGCCTGCACTTCGTTTCTGGCAACTGAATTCAGCCGGATTCAATCAGTATGATGCACTGGAATTGGATGCGGTAGTTTGTAATATGGGAGATTTCTATGCACGTCCCTGTGCCGAAACAATTGTGGGAGGCGTACTCGCTTTTTTAAGAGGCATACACGAACTTACCCGGTTACAGCAATCGAAAAGCTGGAAATCAAAAATATTACGGCCGGATTTAAAACTGCTTGCTAATAGCCGTGTGCTTGTACTGGGAGCCGGTAATATTGGTTTATTGGTGAAAAAGCAGTTGCTGGGGTTTGATGCCGAAGTACTGGTGGCTGCCAGAAGTAATCCCGCCGCTGATATTTTGGCTGAAAAAGCAGTCATGGAAATTCTTCCGGTAACAGATATAGTGATCAACACCTTACCTGGTTCAGCGGATAAATATGTGGATGAAAATTTTATCCGTGCCATGAAAGCCGGTGCCGTATATGCGAATGTGGGCCGTGGCAATACTACTGATGAAGCCGCTTTGCTGGATGCGCTCCGCGAAGGCAGACTCGCAGGGGCGGTGTTGGATGTTACGGAACAGGAACCGCTGCCGGAGGGTAGTCCTTTCTGGGAAATGAACAACGTGATCCTGACCCAGCACACTGGCGGAGGACAGGAGCGGGAGGAAGAAGGATTCGTGCGGTATTTCCTGAAGAATTTTTCTTCTTTCGAAAGAGGGCAGGAGCCGGAAGACAGGGTTCAACTCCGGAAAGGATATTAGGTTCCGGCTACGTTTGCGTAAATTTTCCAGGCTGAACGCGAAACCGGTATTTTAATAATGGCTATCTTATAATCTAAATTGTTGCCATTATGAACCGCAGACACTTTCTTCACCAAACCGGTGCAGCCGGTTTAAGTACGCTTCTTGTTCCCGAAATCTTACAGGCCGCTCCAGGTACAAAAAAAAGGATCGCTATGGTGGGTACCGGTCACCGTGGTACCAGTATGTGGGGGGCTTCTGTTGTGGAAGAGTTCGGCGATATTGTTGAATTCGTGGGGCTATGCGATATTAATCCCGGAAGAGTGGAAACAGGCCGGAAAATGATTGGTGTGCAATGTGCCACTTTCACGGATTTCGAGAAGATGATGAAAGAAACGAAGCCCGAATTGCTCATCGTTACCAGCATGGATGGCGTGCACCACGAACACATTGTACGCGGACTGGAACTGGGCGCCGATATCATCACCGAAAAGCCGATGACCATCGATGAAAAGAAATGCCAGATGATCCTGGATGCTGAAAAGCGCACGGGCCGCAAGGTGCACGTTACATTCAACTACAGGTTCTCCCCGCATCGCCAGAAAATTTATGAACTGCTCCGCGAAGGCGCCATAGGAAAAATCACTTCCGTAGACTTTCACTGGTACCTTGATGTACGGCACGGTGCCGATTATTTCCGCCGCTGGCACAGGCTCCGCAAAAACGGAGGCTCTTTGCTGGTTCATAAATCCACACACCATTTTGATTTACTGAACTGGTGGCTCCAATCCGAGCCGGAAGAAGTATATGCTCATGGCGAACTCGAACATTACGGCAAAAACAATGCTTTTCGTCATACACATTGCAGACCCTGTCCACACAAATCCGAATGTAAATTTTACTGGGACATCAACAAAAGTGTGCGCCTGGTGAAACTATACGCCGACAATGAAAAATACGACGGTTACCACCGTGACGGCTGTGTTTGGAGAGAAGACATCGATATTTTCGATAAGATGGCGGTGCAGATTAAATACGCCAACAAAGTGCAGGTAAGTTATTCCCTTACCACCTATTCTCCTTATGAGGGTTACCGCATCTCCTTTAACGGCACCAAAGGAAAACTTGATGCATGGATACAGGAAAGCCAGCCCTGGGAAGCCGAAAAGTTTGATGAAATACAGGTCACCAGCAATTTCGGGAAACGTGAAATCATCCGCGTTTCCAATACTGAAGCTGGCCACGGTGGAGGTGATGTGCGTTTGCGGAAACAACTTTTTAAACCTGATGGGAATGATCCTTTGAAGCAGATTGCCGGAAGCCGGGATGGGGCGATGTCTATTCTGGTGGGGATTGCCGCGCGGAATTCAATTGATACGGGAATGCCGGTGAAGATTGCGTCTCTAACGAGTTTGAAGCCGATGGCTTCGAGGGAGGTTTAGTTTTTTTCTCGCAACGGCGCAAGGAAGCAAGGGCGCAAAGCCTTGTTTGTGTTCCAATAGGTAGCAGGAACTATTGGCTGTTTGTTTTTTTTCTCGCAACGACGCTACGACGCAACGCATTGATTAATTGCCGGCTTGCTAAGTGTTTAATTTGTGGTTGCATTGTTGCATCGCCCTTAAAATATAAAGGTGTGCCTTTTGATGAGGCACACCTTTATATTTTATTATAAACAGGAAATTAAATCAACCGCAAACGTTGCGTCGTAGCGTCGTTGCGAGAACGTATTTTCTAAACATCGACAGCTAAACCATTTATATTACTTCACGAAACACCTCCTCAACAGAAGATTTCCTCCACTAACCAACGCCTTGCGTCCTTGCTCCTGCGAGGCACGAAGCAGTGCGTTGCGCAGTGCGCAGCACAAAGCAATTGCGTAAAAACCCTAAGAAAACATCTCCTTCACTTTATCAAAGAAAGTCTTCTCCGATTTATCCGGCTTAGGCTGAAAATTCGGTGATGCACTCATCTTCTCAATAGCCGCTTTTTCTTCCGCCGAAACATTTTGTGGCGTCCATACATTCACGTGAATGAGCTGGTCGCCTTTTTCATAGGAGTTCACTGCGGGAAAACCTTTTCCTTTGAGCCGGAATATCTTTCCACTCTGCGTACCTGCGGGTATTTTGATTTTTGCCCTGCCATCGATGGTAGGTACTTCCACCTGCGTGCCGAAAACGGCTTCGGGGAAGGATATATATAGTTCACAGGCCACGTTGAGCCCATCGCGTTGCAGGTCTTTATGTGTTTCCTCTTCAATGAGGATGATGAGGTCGCCGGGGGCACCGCCTCTTTCGCCTGCGTTGCCTTTGCCGCTCATGCTCAGTTGCATACCTTCCTGCACGCCGGCGGGGATGTCGATGCTAACGGTTTCTTCTCCGTAAACCCTTCCTTCCCCTTTACAGTTGCCGCATTTGGCCGTTATGCTGGTGCCTTCTCCGTTACAGGTAGGACAGGTAGTTACGGTTTGCATCTGGCCCAGGAAAGTGCTGGTTACCTTTCGCACCTGGCCGCTACCGCCGCAGGTATTGCAGGTCTGCACGCTGCTTTTGTCCTTAGCGCCGCTGCCGCCACAGGTGGTACAGAAAACATACTTTTTAACTTTGATATTCTTGGTAACCCCTTTTGCGATCTCTTCGTAAGTGAGTTTGAGTTTGATCCGGAGATTACTGCCACGGGTGCCGGTACCACGACTTCTTCTCCCACCGCCGCCTCCACCAAAGAAACTGCCGAACATGTCTTCGCCGAAGATGTCGCCGAACTGGCTGAAGATATCGTCCATGTTCATGCCATGTCCACCGCCGAAGCCACCGCGTCCGTTTCCGCTCATGCCGGCATGGCCGAAGCGGTCGTATTGCGCTTTTTTATCGTTGTCGCTCAATACTTCATAGGCTTCTGCGGCCTCTTTGAATTTTTCTTCGGCTTCTTTATCACCGGGGTTACGGTCGGGATGGTATTGCATGGCTACCTTGCGATAAGCCTTTTTAATCTCATCCGCGGAGGCGCCTTTGGATACACCGAGTACTTCGTAGTAATCTCTCTTTGCCATACAGTTTTTTCAGCTTTAATTATTTTCCAACCACCACTTTGGCAAAGCGGATGATCTTATCGTTCAGGTAATAACCTTTTTCCACTTCATCTATCACTTTTCCCTGCATGTCCGGGGTGGGGGCGGGTATTTCGGTAATGGCCTCATGCTTGTCGGCATCGAAGTCGGTACCTTTTGTTTCCATGGGTTTCAGTCCTTTGGCGGTCAGTTTGTTCCTTAATTTGGTAAAAATAAGGCCGATGCCCTGTTTAACGGATTCCGCGTCCTGCTGGTTGGCGAACTGCTGTTGGGCACGGTCGCAATCATCCAGCACTTCCAGCATTTCTGTAATCACTTCTTTTCCGGCGGTTTGCATCAGTTCAAACCTTTCCTTGGCGGTTCTTCTCCTGAAATTATCGAATTCCGCTGCCTGGCGCAGGTATTTGTCCTTCAATTCTTCTACTTCAGCTTTCAGCTTTTCCAGTTCACTGCCTTCAGCAACGGGTTCGGTCAGGTGGGCTGTTCCGCTTACATCGGCATCCGCGTTAATGTCCATTTCAGTCTCAGGAACGTGGTTCTCTTGTTGTTTTTCTTCCATATTTCTTCCAGATTATAGCAGGTGTTCGTTCAGGTCTGGCCTGAAAATTCTTGCAAAGGTACAACTGTCAAAAGTTTTGCCAATGGGAGAAGGAAAGACAAATTGGCGGGGTATCTGTATCTTCGCGGCATGACAAAACTGTTTCTCAAAAGAAAGATCACTACCCGCATCGCCAACGGGCATCCCTGGATATTCGCCAATGAAGTAAATGAAGTGGACGGAGATATTGAACCCGGTGCAACGGTTGAAGTATATTTTCACGATAAAAAATTTGTAGGAAGAGGGTATGCCAACCCGCAAAGCCAGATTGTGGCAAGACTTTTAACCCGTGATCCCAAAGAAGAGATCAATGAGGCATTTTTTTATAACCGCCTGCTCGATTGCTGGAATTACAAGAAAAAACTGGGTTATGAGGAGAATTGTCGCCTGGTATTTGGCGAAGCGGATTTTCTACCCGCGCTTATTGTTGATAAATTCAACGATTATTTCGTGATCCAGACTCTTTCACTGGGTATGGACCTTTGGAAACCAGCCATCGTCTCCGCACTGAACCGGATTTTTTCCCCCAAGGGTATTTTTGAAAGAAACGACGTGCCGGTGCGCGAATTGGAAGGCATGCCGCAACAGAAGGGTTTTCTTTCCCCCGAATTCGATACGAATATTGTGATCAATGAAAACGGACTCAAATTTCATGTCGATATTCTCAACGGGCAGAAAACCGGTTATTTCCTCGATCAGCAGGACAATCGCCGGGCCATCCGAAATATTGTCAGGGACGCAGATGTGCTGGAAGCGTTCTGCTATACCGGAACCTTTTCCCTCCATGCTGCCCATTATGGTGCAAAATCTGTTCTGGGACTCGATATTTCTGAAAACGCAGTGGCACAGGCCAGAAAGAATGCGGAACTGAATAACCTGCAGGATGTCTGTAAGTTTGATGCCGTAAACGCCTTCGATATACTGAAACTGTGGGCAAAAGAAGGCCGCCAGTACGATGTGGTGATGCTCGATCCGCCCGCGTTCACCAAAAGCCGGGAAAATATTCAAAAAGCCATCACTGGTTACAAGGAAATCAACCTCAGGGGCATGAAGCTGGTGAAACCCGGAGGTTTCCTGGTTACTGCTTCCTGTACCAACCTGGTACAGCCCGACCTCTTCCTCCAAACCATCGAAATGGCCGCAAAAGATGCCCGGAAGAAATTAAGGCAGGTAACTTTCCAGGCGCAAGCCTCCGATCACCCAATCATCTGGGGTATGGAGAATACGAATTACCTGAAGTTTTTGATTGTGGAGGTGCGGTAGGAATTTTCAATTCTAAATTCTGGACGTTGGATTTTGAATATAGAATGATGCCGGGCATATTATTCAGTATTCAAAATTCAACATTTATTTCGCCACCTGGAACTTACCGCTTTCCAAGACCCTGCCATTTTTATCCTTCAGTTGAAAGATGTAAATACCTCTGAAGAAATTGTTGAGGTTCACGTTGTTGCGCGGCGTAACCTTGCTGATCTCATGCACTTTCTTACCCATCATATTGTAAATCTGGAAAGTGTAGGAGTTATCGTATCCTTTGGTGAAATCAAAATTAATATCTGAAGTGGCCGGGTTAGGGTAGAAGCGCACCATTTTAGACGGTGCCTCATCGTGTCCGGTGCCTGATTTTTTCTCCTGGGAAAAACTCTGCGTAGTGAAAACCAGTAAAAGCGATAATATAAAGTAGAATTTCTTCAAATATGGTTCGGATGTGTTGCCAAAATAATACGTTCTTTCAAATTTACAAACAGAAAGCCTTAAAAAAAAGCGAAAATACCGGGAGGATACAATAATATGCTTACGGCTTGATACCGGAACTGGGTATTTCTTGTTCCTTGCCTGGATATGATCTGCTCAAGGCTGATATGATCGGGCCAAAGGCTGGTATAATCATATTGGTCAGCTATCCCTGCGGATCACTTCAAGCATTCCGCAGGGATAGCCAACAGCGCATTTTCCCTCTGGTTAAAAATCAGAACAATGCGCTATAAAAGAGAAAACCTCCAATGCGCTACTAGTTCAGTTTAGCCAGTGTTTCCTGGATAGCGTTGAAGTCGGGAAGGTCTCCTGGCGTTGGACAAACCTCGGCATACCTGATCACCCCTTCTTTATCGATCACGAAAGCAGCTCTCTTGCTCACACCTGCCATTTCAAATGCCGGGAAAGTTTCATACAATGCATCGAATGCTTTGGATGCTTCTTTGTTGAAATCGCTGAGCAAAGGGAAGTTGAGTTGCTGTTCTTCTTTAAACTTACCCAATGTGAACACGGAATCTACCGATATGCCCAATACTTTCGCGTCAGCGGAATTATACGTGGAGATACTGTCACGGATACTGCAGAGTTCGGCGGTGCAAACACTTGTAAATGCCAGGGGGAAGAAAACGATCACCACATTGTTTCCTTTCAGGTCGGCAAGGTTTACTTTGTTTTTCTCTGTATCGTACAAACTGATCGCCGGTGCCTGTTGTCCTGTCTGAATTGCCATATTTGATTATTTTTTAGAATAAAATGATCCGATGCCAGATAGCAGCGGTCTATTCCAACAAAGGTAAAGCATGTTTGTTGAGGACAATTCGGTGAAATCACCATTTTAGTACCGGTATTTTGACGGATACAAGTCAGAACCTGGGGCAGCGCACAGCATCTCTGGTGGTGTTGAACCTGTCCAGGAAGCCCATATAGGAAACAGAGAGCTCCACGCCGCCCCTGCCCATGCTGGCGGTTTTTAACTGAGAAACGTTCACATCGTAACTGATGGCTACAGACATGGGTTTGAAATCGATCTTCACCACTGGAATCAGGGCATCGCGCCAGCGCAGGAACGCACCGGCATATATAATGTATTGCGGATCGTCGGGGAAATCTCCAAGCTTGTGCCCGTACAACGCCCCGGCAACCACTTCCTGGCTGCCTGCCTGCTGGGAGTAATCGCCCTGAAGGTTAAAAAAGGAGTACTCATTTATAGCGAGTTTCACGCCGGAACTGAACACCCATTTGGGTTCCAGCCCAACAGAAGGGTCCTTGTAAAAAGAATTGAGCGGACGGTTAAAGTGGTGATAAGCCGCACCAATGAAAAATGTGTTGTCTTCATTAGAGCTGAGGTTTGAGTTGAAACTCATGCCCACACTGCCATCCCAGTAATTTTGTTTGAAATCAGTGAAATATTCCCCGTCGGGGAGGGAAGGGTTGTAGCCGTTGCCATCGTACTGGTTATTCGTGGTAACGCGGGAACGGTCCAGCCTTTTCTGTACGAGACCGCCCATAAATCCCAAAGAAAGGTACATGTTGCGATCACTGTTCAACGACTTATGGTAGTTCAATGCGGGCAGGAACTGCGTGGTGGTAAGGGCCACAGATCCAGCCTTATCGTACACGGTTTGCAGGCCCATGGTGATAAAGTCGTCCTGCCGGCCGACGGGCTGTTTGTATTCCATGTTGAAAGAACCACTGCGGTATGCGTTGGTGAAGCTGTTCCATTGGTCGCGGTAAACGCCCTGCACCCTCACGTCTCCATTGAAGATGCCTGCGAGCGAAGGATTCCGTAGCAATGGCGCTTCGAAGAATTGTGAAAAATGGATGTCCTGTGCATGGGAAATACCTCCGGGAAGAAGTAGTAAAATGAACAGGTATTTCAGCAGTGCTGGTCTCATATTGTGGATTACCGGATTAAAGTTACGTTTCCTTTGTAAGGAATAATAGTGGCGTTTTCACAAATCAGCTCCACTACATATACATAAGTGTCGCTTGATGCGGGTTTTCCCTGGAAGTTTCCGTCCCAGCCCATGGACGGATCGTTGGCCCCGAAGTTCCGTTTTTCAAACATGATTTGTCCCCAGCGGTTGAACACGCGCATGGAAGCGATGCGTTCAATACCTTTTCCTCTTGGATAAAATACATCGTTCATGCCATCTTTATTCGGGCTGAAAGTGTTGGGAATAAAGAAGTTCAGGGTGTTGCATATAACGGTAACGGGCACCTCCGCTGTATTGCGGCAGCCATTCTGATCCACCACCGCAACCGTGTACACGGTATTGAATTGTGGATTGGCGATGGGTTGGGCGCAGTTGGTACAACTCAATGCGGTAGAGGGCGTCCAGGTCCAGGAGGTTACTTCCTGGCTGTAGGAAAGTTCCAGTGGCGCCGAGCCGCCGGAAGGAACCGTAATATTGGCGGGCACCTGGATTTCAGGCAAGGGATATACTTCTATGGTAGTGCTGGTGCTGCCCGTACAATTCAACAGATTGGCTGCAGTAAGATTTGCCGTAATGGTTCCTGGAGAATTGAATACAACGCGGTGTTGCGCTCCCGTTAAGTTCATGCCGTTGCCAATGCTCCATCTCCAGGTGATGGAAGTATCTGCGAAAGCAAGTGTTCCATTGATGTCCAGGGTATCGAACACACATATCCCCGGCAAAGTATTGATGATAGGCGAAGGCGTTCTGTAAACACGAATGGTGTCGCTGAAAGTGCTGGTGCATCCAGCTTGTGTAGATACGTTCAGTGTAACAGGGAAAGTGCCGGGACGAGTGAATTGATAACTTGGATTCTGGTCAGTACTGGTACCGCCATCGCCGAAGTTCCAGTTGATCGTATTAATAGGATCTGCTGCAAGCGGGATGGTATAATTGATGAAGCTCACGGCACCGTTGTCGCAGAATTCTTTTCTGTCCTTCGCGAAAGCAACGATAGCGCCACTCACGCGGATAGTGGATGGACCACCCACACTCGCGATGCAGCCCATTCTATCTGTATATGTAATGCGCGGCGCGTAGGTGCCCGGAGATCCGTAACGGTAGGAAAATGATGTTCTGCCTGTAGTATCCTGTCCATCTCCGAATAAAAAATTGTAGGATAATCCTTCTATGGGTGAAATATTGAAATTTGTGGTGATTTCATTGCATGCAGTGATGGGCGAATAATTCATTACCGTGGTGCCAGGATCGGGAAAACGGATGGCCTGCACCGCGGAATCGACGCATCCACCGAAGCCGTAGGCGTACAGCTTCACGTTGTATACGCCGATACTATTGAAAAACTGATTCGGGTTCTCCAGCGTGGAAGTATTGTCGTTATTGAAGTCCCAAAGCAGGTCTTCATAGCCCGCACTTTGATTGGTAAACTGAACTTCTGCGGGCGCGCACAGGAAAAGGCTGTCGGAAACTGTGAATGCGGCTACGGGATTAACAATGCGGATCAGGTTTGTTTTCCGGATAGAATCCACGCAACCATAGCCATCGGTCACTTCAAGAAAAATCGTGTAGGTGGTGTCTCCGCCTCTGAATTCCTGAGTAGGATTTTGTTCGGCAGATGTATTTCCGTTTCCGAAATCCCAACGGTAGCTGAGGTTGTAGCCGGAAGAGGTGTCGGTGAACTGAACGGGAAGGGTTGGGCAGAATAATGTATCTGAAATGTCAAATCCCGCCTTCGGACTGGTAATCTGCAGCGCCACGGGAATAAAAGCGGTATCGGTACAGCCACGTGTGTCCGCTACTGTGAGGGATGGAAGATAATTGCCGGAATTGGCATAGCGGTGCACCACCGATGCGGTGCTGTTGTCAACAATGTTTCCGTCGCCAAAATCCCACCTGTAACGGCTGATGCCATTTGAAGAAGTTGCAGTGCTGTTCAGTGTGATGTCGCCATTCACGCATGCCCCGGTATTGCTGGCGCTGAGTCCGGATACCGGACCGGTTACTGTGATCGAAACCGGGGTGCCGATACTGGTGATGCATCCGTTGATATCTGTGATGGTAAGACTAATCGTATAGCTGCCGTTATTGGCGAAGCTGGTATCAAAACTTCTGCCCGCGGCGAAAGGAGTGCCTCCGTTGATGCGCCATTCGTAAGTTCGTATCAGCGCCGGGTCGCTGTTAATGGCGCTTACAGTAACACGTTCGTGTTTGCAGGCATTGTTGTTGGAAACAGAAACATCAGCGGGTTGCGAGGTAATGATCACTTCACGTTGAATCCGGTGGGAACAGGTACCGTTCGTTACCGTGAGGGATACATTATAGGAACCAATGGATGGGAAAGTGAAGGTCGGATTTTCGTTGGTGGATGAAGATGCCGCCGCGTCACCAAACTCCCAGAGATAAGAAAAAGGTTGTGCATTATCAATAGTGGAGTTATTTGCAAATGCTACTTCTCTGAAATCCGGGCATTGCACCGTGAAATCAAAACCAGCAACAGGAGGCAATACCGTGATGTAATCAGTATTGGTGATTGCCTGCCTGCAACCGTTGTTGATGGCAACAAACCGGATGGTGTAGGTTCCTGGTTGCACATACGAATGAACCGGGTTTTCTTCTGTGGAAGTATTGTTGTCTCCGAAGTCCCATTCCCAGGCGTCACTTTGGGCGGAAGTATTGGTGAACTGGATGCCGGAGCCTACGCAACTTTGGGTGGCGGAACTGGTGAAGGCGGTGCCGGGCGAAGATCCTACCCGCACAGCATTGGTAGCGGTAACCGTGGTATTGCATCCCGGACCGCCCACTGTAAGTGTTACGGTGTAGTTGCCTGTATTTGTGTAAACATGGGTAGGGTTCTGCGCATTGCTTGTTGTGCCATCTCCAAAATCCCAAAGCCAGGAAGTGACAGGGACAACAGTATTTACGATTGGTGTAGGATTGTAAGTGTAAGGTGCGCACCCTGCGCCTTGCATACTGGCTGTATTTATCTGTGGTTGACGAATTCGGACAAAGTTGTCGTGCCTGATTGTATTGGTGCACCCGTTCCCATTTGTTATGGTCAGGGTTACATTGTAATTCCCCGGGTTCGTATAGGTATGAGCGGGATTGGCTGCTGTTGAAGTATTTCCATCTCCGAAATCCCAGTTCCAGGAAACTGCACCTGGCGCGTTTGCTGTGAAATTTGTGGTGAGTGGCGCAGCACAGGCGGTTCTGCCCGAGGCGGAGAAGTTAACCGCGGGACGAGGTGCTACTGTTAATGCACGCGTCACTGAATCTTTACAAAAGCCGAAGTCTGTAACAAGTTTTACCTGATATATTCCGGCTGTAATGTAAGTATGGCTGGGAGATGTTTCTGTTGAAGTATTGCCATCGCCAAAATCCCAGGTGCTTGAAACCGGGTTTGGCGTGCTGTTGTTGGTAAAGGAAAACGGTGTTTCGATACATGCGACAGTACCCGCTGAAATTGCCGGCGTCGCCCCAGTAACCGTGATCGAACGTGTGAGTGTTTCGCTGCAACCTAAAGCGCTGGTGGTGACCAGCGTAATATTGTAGGTGCCCGGCGCTGAAAAATTTGCCGTAGGGTCTTTTTCTGTACTGCTGGTTCCGTTACCGAAATTCCAGTTGTAAGAAAGGGTGCCGGGGCCTGCGCTCTCATTGGTGAAGCGCACAGGGAAGGGGGAACGACAAACACTATCCTGTGCATACCTGAATTCATTTGTGATCCCGGAAAGGATACGGATATACCTTCCGCGTGATACGGTTCTCCGACAGCCGGTGCTGCTAGTAACGGTAAGCGTCACCGTGTAAAAACCATTCGCGGTGTATTGTTTACTCGGATTGCGTTGGGTGGAAGTAGTGCCGTCTCCGAAATCCCAGCTCCAGGCTGTAATCGTACCTCCGGCATCCGTGGAGCCGTCGGTAAAACGAATGGTGCTGCCCAGGCAGCCCTCCGTAAGGTTGGCGCTAAAAGCGGCAACAGGCGAAGGATTAACAGTAATATAACCTGTTTTTGTTTCCCCATCCACCCCATCCTGGTTGCGTACCACCAGCGTTACGGTATAAGTTCCGGGTGTGGAGAAATTAACAGTGGGATTCTGAAGATTCGACAGTTGCCCGTTCCCGAAATCCCAGTTCCAGAACTGGGGCGATCCGGTGGATTGGTCCGTAAATCTTACCGATAATGGTGCGCAGCCCTGGGTGACATTGGCTGTGAACTGTGCCGCCGGGACCTGCGCATGAGCGGCCTTAAAGGCCAGGCAAATGAACAGGGTAAGCAGCAGCCGGGTATAATGAAGCGGGTACAATAGTGGTTTGTTTGGTAGCAGGAAGCAATGTGCAAAAACTATTCCGTTTAACGCACCAGGGTAATATTTCCTTTAAAAAGAAGCACCTGGTTGTTTTCGCAAACTACTTCCAGTGTATAAACGAATACGTTCGGATCAAGTAATTTACCCTTAAACGTCCCGTTCCAACCTTTGTTGGGTTCGTTAGCCAAAAAATTTCGTTGTTCAAAAATCTGCTGTCCCCACCGGTCATAAATCCGGAAGGAGCGGATGCCGTAAATACCTTTTCCCCGGGGATAGAGAATGTCGTTCATGTTGTCGCCATTGGGGGAGAAGGTATTTGGAACAAACAGGTTGCCGTCGTTACATACCACATGCACCGTGAGTTCATCCGAGGTGGCACATGCTCCGGGGTTGCTGCCGGTAACACGGTAGATGGTGGTGTTTTTCGGACTGGCGAAAGGTGCCGGGCAATCCGCGCAACTCAATCCGGTGGCTGGCACCCATTGTATATTGGTAACATCCGTTGAAAAACTGGCGGAGATGGTTGCGCCGGAACCAACGGGGATCGTAATATCGGTTCCCGCCTGTACCGCAGGAATGGGGTACACGGTAACCGTTACGCTTCCGGTATCGGTAAAGCAGTTGTTGTCATCCCGGCCAATAACCTGGTAGGTGGTGGTAACCGAGGGGGTTACGGTAGGATTTGGGACGGAAGTATTGCTGATGGAAGTGCCGGGTGTCCACGAATACAGTTCCGCACCGCTGGCGAAAAGTCGCAGAGATTCCCCAGCACAAAGTGTGTCGGCTGAACTGAAACCGATCGTGAAAGGTTGTTTCACCCTTAGCTCGATGGAATCGGTGGCGCTGCAGCCAAAACTGCTGTAGCCGGTCACAAAATATTTCCGGTCCGAGGCTGGGGCAACGGTTGGTGCATCACAATCGGTACAGGGTAGGTCCGGATTTGGAGTCCACACATATCTGGCACCGCCGGTGGGTTGCAGGGTGAAAACATCTCCCAGGCAGATCACTGCGTTGGTACCTGCATTGATGGGAGGCGTGGGATGCACCACTGCATTCATTGTATAACTATGCGAGCAGCCAAATCCGGTGCTTGCCGTGAGAATTACAGGATAGGTGCTGGCTGTGGCGTAATGCACCGGTCCGGAACTGATGCCGGTGGCTTCCTCCCCGTTTCCAAACGCCCATTTCCAGGTGAGCGTGGAGGTATCGTTCCGGAGAATGTTCCCGGTAAACTGCAGTAGTGCCGGTTCGCAGGCTTCCATCGTTCCCGAAAAACTGATCTCAGGACTAGGCGCCACCACGACAGGTGCGGCTGTTTCAAGGGAATCACTGCATCCCGTAGCCGTTTCTATCACAAGTTTTACGGGGTACCTCCCGGTTTGGGTGTAAGTATGTGAAATGTTGGGACCGTTTTTCACGGAACCCTCGCCCAGCCGCCAGGTGTATTTGGTGACAACATCATTCCCTTTGCTGGAATCGTAGAGTTGGAGTGTGCCTATGTCGCAAAAAGTGGTGCCCGACATACCGAAATTTGCTTTCACACCTTTCACTTCCACAGGATCGGTTCCTTCGATCGGGATCTTACAACCATCCGCATCCACTAAAATCAGTTTCGGAAAGTAGGTGCCCGCCAGTTCATAAATGTGTTCCGTGGTTTTGGCCGTTGTATTCTCTGTTATACCATCATTGTAATCCCATATAAAACTCACTTTATCGTTGGTGACCGCCTCCAGGTTCAGTTTTACGGGCACGCAACCCGTAATGCCGTTGTACTGCATGGTTCCTCTCGGACCCCGCACCACGATGGCTTTGGTGGCGGTATCCGTGCAACCACCAATGGAGTTGATGTAAATTTTCGCCAGGAAAGAATCCGGGGTATTGTAAAAATGTGCGGGAGCAGGAAGCGGGCTCAGCGGACTGTTATCGCCGAAATCCCAGATCATGGAAGTGAAGTTGGAAGAAGTATTGGTGAAATTGACGAGCAATGGCGGGCAGGTACTTACACTGTCACTGATGGTGAATGCTGCTACGGGATTGGCGATGGTAACCGCTTTCTCCTGAATCAGTGTATCAGTACAACCGTAATAATCCCGGATGGCAAGGCGAACCGTATAGCTGCCATCACCTTCATATTGTGTGGTGGGTTCGTAAGCGCTGGAATTTTTTCCATTGCCGAAATCCCAACTGTAGGTAGGAACATCTGCGGAAGAATTGTTGGTAAAACGTATTGGTTTGTTGTCGCAGCTTTCGGTTGCGGAAGCGAAGAAAGCTGCTTTCGGCGTAGGCACGAACATGTAGGCCCCTGATTCACTGTGTTTGCAGCCGCGACTATCCGTTACCGTAAGTAGAGGGAATTTGGCGCCGCCAGAATTGTAAGCATATTCAAATGGAGGTGCGGCGAGCGTATCTGCATCATTCGGATCGTATTGCCAGATCCATTGGGTGATAGGATTTTTTCCATCTGAAAAAGATTGGTCATTCAATGTAAATGTCTCATCCAGACAAGGCCGGTATTTAGAAGGAGTGAACCTGGCAGTGGGGCCGAATATTTCAACCGCCTGCGGCTTGTTTACGGTGTAAGTACAACCGTATTGGTTGGTGACCCGCATCGTAATATTGTATTTACCGGCTTCCGGCAACGACATATTCAGCGGAGCATTACTGAACGAGGCGGAGTAGTAAGTATAGCCTTTGGCTGCATTGGTGAACTCCCAGTAAACATAAGGCGCACTGGTAATGGTGCTTACACCCGAGGGCGTGTACACCACCATCGTATTTTTACACGCTTCCGTGGTATTGATGGAAAGATCGGGTGTGAATACTTCTATCGAAACTGCCTGCGTGTACCGGTTGGTACATCCGCCGTTGGTAACGGTGAGCGTTACATTGTACACGCCGTTTTTTGAATAGGTATGAGCCGGCGATGGGGAAGTAGAAGTGGTGTTGTCGCCGAAATCCCAGTTCCAGGTGAGTGGTTCAATCGATTGGTCGGTGAAGCTCCTTTCAAACGCGGCATTGCAATTTACAGGGTTGGTAAAAAACCTGGCGATGGGCGGTTTGATGAAGATGTAATCTACTTTCGTAATGGTATCCCTGCAACCGTTGTTGTACGTAACGAGCTTTACGGTGAATTTTCCGGTGTCACTGTACTGGTGTATGGCATTAGTGCCGGATACTGAAGTGCCATCTCCGAAAAGCCATAGGTCGGAAGCGCTGCCATTCCCCGTTTGGGTGAAAGTTACCGGGTCGTTCGCGCAACCGTTCAATGGCGTAGCTGAAAAGTCTCTTCCACTTTTACCGCCAACTCTAACAGTGGCTGTGTACGTTACGGAATCTTTGCATCCCCCGGCAGTAGTAATCACAAGTTTTACATTGTACACGCCTGCTGTGGTATAGGTGTAGTCAGGGGTTTGCTGGGAAGAATAGCCACCGTCTCCGAAATACCATTCATATTTTATAACCGCTTCAGTCGTATTCAACACATAGGGAATGGGGCGATAAGCAAGTGGAGCGCACCCTTCAGCGTAAGCGTTATAGAAAACTATATTGGGACGTGTAATTTGAATGAGGTATCGTTTTTCAACGGAATCGCGGCAGCCGTTTGCCCCAACCACTACGAGCATGGGGCTGAAGTATCCGGTATTATTGTACGTATGGCTTGGGGTTGCCGAGGTGCTGGTGCCCCCATCATCGAAACGCCAGAAATAACCGGAAGGATTGCCGGAACTGAGGTTGTTGAATGTAATGGGAAACGGTACGGCACAGCCTGAAGAATCGCTGGTACTGAAATCAGGACGCGGCGTGGGCAATACTTCAATTTCTTTGGTCACTACATCCTGGCAGGCGCCGAAATAACTGGTGAGTTTAACGGTATGTTTTCCTGCGTTGGCGAAACGGTGCGATGCGTTCAGTCCATAAGCCGTTCCGCCATCACTGAACTCCCAGAATGCGCTGTATGGCGCGGGGGAAGAGGTGTTGCTGAATTGAACCAGGTTGCGTTGACAGGCGGTGGAAGTTATGCTGAAATCGGCTTTCACCGTGCCGATGGTAATGGCGTTCTCCTGTTTCAGGGTATCCTGGCATCCTTTATCGTTCAGGGCTACCAGCATCACGGTATAAGTGCCCGGCTTTGTATAGGAGTAGGCGGGGCTCATAACTGTGCTGGTATTGCCATCTCCAAAATGCCAGGTATAGGTCCTGCTGCCTGTTCCGGAGGAGGTGTTGGTAAATTGTATGGAGGTAGGCGGCTTACAACTGCTGGGCGCGCTGAAGGTGAAGTCTGCCTTCACACCATCAGACAGGCGGATGTAATTCGGTTTTGAAAAAGTGCTTTTACAACCTTCGCTGTTGGTGACCTGAAGCGTTACATTGAAATTTCCCGCCCTGGTGTACACATGTTCGGGGTTCTTTTGGTCGGAAGTGGTGCCGTCTCCGAAGTCCCAGAGCCAGGTGCTGATGGTGCCTGCTTCCGGTGTACTGGCATCGAAGAATTGCGCACGGAGCGGAAAGCATCCCGTTGTGGCCGATGCGGTGAAGTTCACTTTCGGCGAAGCGTTCACGCGGATGTACTGGTTTTTAACGATGGAGTCCTTCTGCCCGTTGGCAGCGGTGACCACCAGCTTCACGGTGATCCATCCGGTATCGGTATAACTTACTTTGGGATGCTGTTGTGTGGACACCGTATTGTTCCCGAGGTTCCAGAGGTAGCTGACCGCTCCCGTAGATTGATTCGTGAATTCTACCACAATAGGATTACATCCCGACGTGATGTTGGCGCTGAAATCAGCTTTCAGTTGGGCCAACAGCATACCGGGTAAGAAAAATAGAAGGGCGGTGAGCACGTATTTCATGCTTCGGGTTGGGTAGCGTTCGGATTCAAGTTACTTCAAAATGCCCGGTTATTTCTTTTTGAGGTGCATTTTCCGGTCGGGACTTATGGCGGCGGCATGTACATTGGTCCAGTTGTTATCGGTGATCTTCCATTCTCCCGTAATGTTCTCCAATGGAATTGATCCATCCGGGAAACTGGCGGCGATTTTTTTGTTCAGGAAATCTCCCTCCCAGGAGCCTTCAACGGTTTCGCCTGCGGCAATGCCCTGAACAGAACCGTCTTCATTGAATTTAAACTCGTAAGCTGCATAATCAGCGGTTGTTTCCGCTCCCTGCTCTTCGAAACGCACGATGTACCATTTGCCCGAGATCATGGCCTTTACCACAATGTCGTTCACCTTATCTTCCACTTTCTTTTTAACACAGTGGGAATGAATGATGCAGATAATAAGTGCGGCAAGTGCCACCTGAGGGGTAAAGAATTTGCGCATAGGCAAAACGGGTTAAGTCAATAGGTATATGGATTCATATTTTCTGGTTACATAATCCATGAAATGCGCACTGTTCAAAGGCTCTCCTGTAACCAGTGTACAAAGTTCATTGCTGGTGTATTTTCTCCCGTGCCTGTGAATGTTTGTTCTCAGCCATTCGAGTAACGGCAGGGTATTCCCCTGCGCCAGTTGCGCTTCCAGTTGAGGGATATCCTGCGCTGCTTTGCGGTAGAACTGGGCGGCATACAAACTTCCCAGGCTGTAGGTAGGGAAGTAGCCGAAGCTGCCGTGGCTCCAATGCACATCCTGTAAACATCCGCTACGGTCGTTCTCCACTATAACGCCGAGCCAGTTTTTATATTGTTCGTTCCAGAACGCGGGGATGTCTTTCACGGCAAGGTTCCCGCCCATCAGTTCCTTCTCAAGTTCATACCGGATCATCACATGGAAATGGTAGGTGAGCTCATCGGCTTCCGTTCTGATAAAAGAGGGTTTTACCTGGTTGATGCCTTTGTAGAAATGGGGAAGATCAACGCCTGCCAGTTGTTGGGGAAAGGTTTGCTGCAAGCGGGGGTACTGGTGTTTCCAGAAGCTGAGCCCCCGCGCAACATTGTTCTCCCACATCCTCGATTGGGATTCATGGATGCTGAGCGAAGCGGCTTCCCCCAGTGGAAGGCCGTATTGCGTTTCAGGCAGGCCCTGTTCATAAAGGGCATGGCCCAGTTCATGAATGGTGCTCCATACCATATTGCCGAGGTCATGCTCATCCACGCGTGTGGTGATGCGCACATCCCTTGCGGAGAAATTGATGCTGAAAGGATGTTCTGCGATATCCTGGCGACCTGCTTCCAGGTCATAGTTCATTTCTTTCAAAAGGTTCATGCCATAATCCCACTGTTCCTGTTTGGGATAGTTTTTATGGAGAAAACCATCGTCAACCTGTGGCGCTTTACCAATACGGTCTATCAGTTCGCGCAGCGGTTTTTTTAATTGGTTGAAAGCAGCATCAAGCATGGTAACGGTGGCGCCTTTTTCATAATCGTTCAGCAAAGCGTTATAACGGTGGCCTTCATAGCCGAGGAGGTCGGCTTCCTGTTTTTTGAGTTCCACTACTTCGGCCAGCGGGGCCGCAAAAAGGGAAAAGTTGTTTTCTTTACGGGCACTCATCCATTGGTTGAAACTCCGGGAAATGGTTTCGCTCATCTGGCGAACGAAACTGCCCGGGAGTTTACGGCTCTTGGTTACATCTTCTTTGATCAGCCGGAGGTTGTGTTTTTCATCTTCCTGAAGTCCGTCTCCCGCTCCGAGTTGTTCCAGTAGGTCACTTATTTCAGCAGAAACGAATTTCGCATGTGCCAGTTCTGTGAGTGTGGCTACCTGCCTGGCCCTGGTGGCGGCGCCAGCCGGGGGCATATACGTTTCCTGGTCCCATTGTAAAACGGCGGAGGCGTAACGGAGATCGGCCACTTCCTGCATTTTCTGAACAAGACTGCTGTAAGTTTCGGATGGGGACATGGTGAAAGTTTGCGCGAATTTCGGTTGTTTACCGCTAATTCCAGCGCAAAATAAAAAACGGGCGACTGTAAAACAGACCGCCCGGCGCTGACCGACCACCATCTTACTACAATGTAAGAGCCGACAGCAAAAGGATTAACAGCTTTCAGAGGTCGCGACACACACCGGGAATGACGGGCAATTTAAGCAATAGGTTGTCATCATGATAAGCAATACCGTGTTTTAACCCTTTTTGTTGATCTTGAATAAGAATTCCCTGAACTTGTTATAACTTTCCATATCTAAAAGATGAACAGATGACCTTACGAAAAAGCTTACTGGCATTGCTGTGTGTATGTGTTTCCTTTGTTGCCGGCGCCCAGGATATTGATTCCATGCTGAGCCGGCTGAGCAGGGATTACCCGGAAGAAGTAGTGTACGTGCAAACCGATAAGTCGCATTTTGTTTCCAATGATACGGCCTGGTTCAAAGCCTATATCATGCAGAACGGTATTCCTTCTGTATTGAGTACCACCTTGCTCGCCGATCTTGCCGATGCTTCAGGAAAACTGGTGGCCCGCACATTGTGGCCCGTGCTGGAAGGAAGCGCGGCCGATTTTTTTTCATTAAAGGACCTGAAAGCTGGCGTGTACCAGTTTCGCGCATACACGCCGTGGATGATGAACAACGATACGGCATTCTTTTTCCGTAAGAACATCGTGGTGGTGGAAACGGGCAATACAAAGCCTGCAGGCGTGCAGTTCGATTTCGGATTTAAAATGTTGCCCGAAGGCGGCAACTGGGTGGCCGGTGTGGTGAACAATATGGCTTTCATTGTGCGCGGATCAAACGGTATGCCCGTGCAGGTAAAAGGAAAAGTAGTGGAAGAGGGTACGGAAGAAGCGATCACCGACTTTCAATCCATCCACGATGGTATGGGAAACTTTCTCATGGTGCCGCAGGAAGGAAAAACGTATACAGCCGTAGTGGAGGCTGAAGGGAAAACAAAACGTTTCCCGCTTCCACCCGCCACCAGCAATACTGTTTCATTAAGGGTGCAGCAAACTTCGCAGCAGTTGTTGTTTCAATTGCAATCCGCGCCTATGTTCAAAACGCTGATGCCCAATATTACCGTGGCGGCATACATGAACCAGCAGTTGGTGTATAAGGCCATCGCGCAGGTGGGAAAACTTTCTGAAGGCATCAGTGGTCGCATCCCCCTGAAAGGCTTGCCTACAGGCGTTTTGGTACTTACTGTATTTGCCGACAACTGGAAGCCGGTGGCGGAAAGAATTTGCTTTGTAAAAGACGACTCAACAGCCCTTCCGCTGCTTACGCTGAAGCCTGATACATTGTCTGTGAAGCCGCGCGGGCTCAATGTATGGGAGCTGAATCTGCCAGAGGGCGCCGCAGGAAATCTCTCTCTGTCCATCACAGATGCCGATCGTGTACCGGGAACTGAGTTGGAAGAAAACCTGCTTACCAGGTTCCAACTCACGGGAGAACTGAAAGGAAGGGTGTACAATCCGGGATGGTATTTGTCGAAACCTTACGATTCAACAAGGAAAGCGCTGGATCTTTTGCTGCTCACGCAGGGATGGCGGAAATACAACTGGGAAGTGATGGCCAAAGGATTTTTTCCCCCGATCCGCGTGAAACCTGAACAATACCTTACTTTAAAAGGAGATGTTTCCACCGCCTCCGGCAGAAAATCGCTCCCGAACCAGGAACTGATGCTGATTATGGCAGGAAAAGATTCTTCCAAACAAATACTTACGGCCATGACTGACATCACGGGTACTTTTAAAATGCCCGGCATGGTGTTCTTTGATACGGTGAACGTTTATTACCAACTGAACAAATCGAAAGGCGATGCCAAAGATGTGCTGTTGCGCCTCAGTCCTTCCGTACCTTCTCTGATGACGGCGCTTCCCCCGCTCGCGGAGAAGAATGCCTACTTCCTGGAAGATACCGCTATGCGAAACCTGGCATTGAACAGGAAGAATATTTTCGACAGGTTATATGGTCAAAAAGGTGTGCTGGATGAAGTGATTGTTCGTGCCCGTAAGAAATCGCCGCTTCAGGTGATTGATGAAAAATATGCGACCGGCCTTTTTTCTTCCGATAATGCCACCAGTTTTGATTTTATCAATGAACCGCCGATGGGCATGATGGACATCTTCCAGTTCCTGCAGGGCAGAGTAGCTGGCTTACAAGTTTCTGGTATGGGCGCCAATGCCTCGCTTTCCTACCGGGGAGGTGCACCCTCACTTTTCCTGGACCAGATGCCGGTGGATGCACAAATGCTTTCAGGAATCCCTGTTACAGACATCGCGCTGGTGAAAGTATTCCGTCCTCCGTTCTTCGGCGGAGCAGGTGGTGGCGCTAATGGCGCAATCGCCATCTTTACGAAAAGAGGAGGAGATGGTAATTCATCCGTTCCGGGACTTGAAAAAACCACCATGGCTGGGTACAATCAACTCAAACAATTCTATAGTCCCGATTACGAACTCGATCCCGAAGCCAATCCTTATGGCGATTTTCGTTCTACCATCCTTTGGCAACCATATATTCTGGTGGGGGCGAAGGAAAGAAAAACCGCCATCCGGTTCTACAACAACGATGTTACTACCCGTTACAGGATAGTAGTGGAAGGTGTAGATGCCGAAGGGCGGTTGTTAAGGTTGGAGAAACTGGTTCAGTAAAACCTACTTCTTCATTTTCTCCGTGTATTTCACGCCTTCTTCAATCCATTTCGGAGCGGGCTTGCCCAGCAGGTAATGGTTGAAGAATTCGAATTGCCTTTTCTGGTAATCGATCTGGTTTTCCTTTTTGGCCAGGCCATGGTTTTCGTCGGCATACACCAGCATGATGTGTGGTTTCTGCATCCTGCGCATGGTGCCGTACATTTCAATACCCTGGTGCCAGTCAACAGCGCCGTCCTTGTCTCCGAAGGCAACCATCAGCGGCGTATTGATGTTCTTCGCCTGGAACATGGGGGAGTTGCGGATATGCTCTTCCATCCTGTCGTACCAGGGACCATCAAAGCGGCCTTGTGAGGTCTCGAAGATTTTCTGGTCGGGAACGCCGTTGTTCCAGTAAATGCTCATCGACATGCTGATCAGGTCAGTTAAAGGCGCGCCGGCAATGGCTGCTTTGAAGAGATTTGTTTGGGTGATGATGAAAGAAGTCTGGTACGCGCCCCAACTGTGGCCCATTAAACCAACTTTGTTTTCATCGATCATGCCTGTTTTTAAAACTTCTTCCACGGCGGGCACAACACAGTTCACGGCCGACATACCGGGTTCGTTGATATCGTAAACGATATCCGGGCGGAAAATGAAATAACCGTTGGTTGTGAAGTTGGTGGTATTGTACGCGCTTCTTTCGTTGGGAGCAGTATAGCCATGCAAGGTGTTGGACAGGATCTCATAGATGTACACCACCATCGGATATTTTTTTCCGGGCTGGTAATCGGCAGGGTAGAAGAGGGCACCCTGGAGCTTCTGGCCTTTCTTATTGGTGAAATTCACCAGTTCACTTTTGCCCCAGGCATAATCTTTCTGCTGCGGATTGGTAGTAGCCACCACGGTACTCTTCTTCCAATCGCCATTCACGGCCACCACGGAAGGTGATTCGCTGAAAGTTTGCTGCAGGTAGGCATACACGTCGGCATCTTTTGCTTTGGTGAGTCTGCTTATGGCTTTGTCTGCATATACCAGTTCCTGCACCTGGCTTTTGTTCAGTTGGTAGAAACCGCTTCGCTTTGTTTTATCGCCATACGCAGAGAGCATGATGGGTTTTGATTCATCGAAATACTCATTTTCTGTATCTGTGCGTACAACGCGGAAAACTACCTCGTCTTTTTCACCGCTGGTAAGTTTTCTTGTTTTTTTGCCATCGGCCTGGAGCGCGTAGATATTGTATTCATCGTACACCAGCAGGTCTTTGTCGCCTTTTGTCCAGCCAGCCATACCGAAAGGAGGTTTGGTGGCGGGGTGATCATCCTGGGTATTCCAGAAAGCCGTTTTGATGTCGCCGCTCAGGTTCCTGTGCTGGTTTTGCTGCACATCGTACACCCACCAGTTCTTATCGGCGAAGTAGGTCAGGTATTTACCATCGGGTGAGGAACTGAAGCCTGTGTAATATCCGGCGAGTTTCTTTTCTCCCAGCAATTTACGTGTGCCGGTTTTCAGGTCTACCAGGTAAAAATCGGCGTAATCTTCTTTGAATGCCGGTTTGTATTTAGCATCGTTCATTACAACAGCGATCTTTTGTTTTCCGCCAATGGTCGCGCGGGGGAAAACACTGTCAGCCACCTGGATGAAGTTCTTTTTATCGAAGTTGTAAACACCGAGGAAGGTGGCGTTTTTATCCTGGTTGTAGGTGAGTTTCTGGCGGGGTTGAATTTCTTCGTCTTTCCAGTGCCAGATATCAAGCCCTGATGGATTTTTCAGGGAAGAATCCTTTTTAGGGGGCGCTGCCTTTACAAGGGCCACGGTATCTTTCCTGGTGGAATCTTTTGTGGCGGGGGCTTTCTTTGCCGTGTCCTTTTTAGGTTTTTCGGTCCACTTGTTCAGTCCGAAGAATACACTGGTGATGTCTTCGCTCAACCCGATATTCGCCGTAGGTACAATTCGCATGTCTTTGGGAAGACCAGCAAGGTCGCTGTTTGAAACCAGGGCTTGCGTAGGTGTTTTGTACACATTGGTGTACGTGTATATTACACCGGTTTCTTCTTCATGGTCTGGTGATTTCACTGTTTTCATGAAACAAAGCGCATCTCCGTTTTTTTGCCAGGTGAGCTGACTGAACCTGCAGGTATCGCTTGCCAGCACTTTCAGGGCATAAGTGTTCAGGTTAAACAGTTCCACACTATTGGCTGCGTCGTTGGCGCCTTCAATAATATAAGCGAGAAAGTCTCCTTTTTTATTGAAAGAGGATGCCGTAACGTTTCCAATGGTGCGCGTAGTACTATCCGCCAGGTTCCGGAGCAACAGGATGCTTCCTTTTTCCGTATTGCCTTTTGCCGGGTCAAGCGTGATGGCCAGGAATTTGCCATTGTCGCTGAACGAATACCTGCCTGCGTTTTTGATGGAATATTGTTTGCCTGTAACCAGGTTCATGTAGCCAGTACTGTATTCTACCGGCTTTTTTTGTTCTTCCAGCTTTTCGCTTTCTTTGTAGGATACGCCAATTCTGTAAGCGATCCATTGGTTGTCGCCGGAAAATACTGGTCCTGAAGCAAAAGCTATGGCATGTTTCTTTTTGGTGAGCAGGTTTTCGAGGAACAAACTGTCGTTGTCCTTCTGCACCATCACCTGCCAGGCGAGCCATGCACCATTGTTTGAAATGGCGGTAGCACCCAGGCTTTGCCATTTGCCGTAATCTTCGGGCTTTAACTGTTTTTTCGTTTGAGCGTTACCGGTAATGCCGGCAAGCAGTGCACCTGCCAGTAACAGGCGATAGAATTTTTTCATTCGGTTGCTTTGCATTTTAGTGAAAGATGTATCATTGGTTTGACGGGAAAGATATTTTAAATTGCATCAATGTGGCAAAATTTTGGATGAACGGGCGTAATTTCTTTATTTAGATTTGAACGGAAGTTTAAAAGGGCGGAAGATATGGCTACACGAATTAAAGATATAGCGGATTGGCTGGAAATCATAGCGCCTCCGGCACTGCAGGAAGAATGGGACAATTCCGGACTGCTGACAGGCAACGGAGAAACCATTTGTACCGGGGTTCTGGTGACACTTGACATTACGGAAGCCGTACTGGAGGAGGCTATTGCCCGGGGATGCAATATGGTGGTGGCGCATCACCCGGTCATTTTTAAAGGATTGAAGAAACTGACCGGCAGCAATTACGTGGAAAGAACAGTCATCAAAGCCATCAGGAACGATATCGCGCTTTTTGCCATTCATACCAATATAGACAACCGGATCAATGGTGTGAGCGGACGAATGGCTGATAAACTCGGTCTGGAAGAACGGAAAGTGTTGCAGCCGATAAAGGGGCTGCTCCGCAAATTATATACTTATGTACCCGCAAGCCACCTGGAGCAGGTAAAAGCAGCTTTGTTCAACACCGGTGCAGGTACCATAGGGCTGTATGATGAATGCAGTTTTCAGGCGCCTGGAGAGGGAACCTTCCGGGCAATGGAAGGGGCGAATCCTTTCCTTGGAGAAAAAGGCGTTCGACACCTGGAGCAGGAGCACAAACTGGAAGTGTTGTTTGAATCCTGGAAGGAGGGAGCGGTATTGAAGGCGCTTCGCGCGGCTCATCCTTATGAAGAAGTGGCTTATGAGGTGGTACGCCTTGAAAATCAGCATCCTGGAAATGGCGCCGGCATTGTGGGGCAACTCGCCCAGCCGGTTGCGGAACAGGAATTTCTTGCCCGGATCAAAAAATCCTTTGGACTAACAGCGGTACGGCACACCCCACTCAGAAACCATGAGGTACGTAGCGTAGCGGTATGTGGCGGGGCAGGTAGTTTTCTGATTTCCAACGCATTACGTCAGGGAGTTGATTTTTATGTTACCGCTGATGTTAAATACCACGAATTTTTCGGAGCAGAAGGTAAGATGGTGATCGCGGATATCGGTCATTTTGAAAGTGAACAATTTACCGTAGAATTGCTATATGAAATTTTGCTGAAAAAATTTCCTAACTTTGCCGTCCTTAAATCGGACGTCATAACAAACCCGATTCAATATTATATATAATATGGCTACAGTTAAAGAATTCTCCGTTGAGGAAAAATTAGCCTCGCTGATCACACTGCAGAAGATTGAGTCCAAACTGGACGAAATCAAGATTTTGAAAGGTGAACTTCCCATGGAAGTAAGCGACCTGGAAGATGAGGTGCAGGGCCTTCATGCGCGCCAGAACCGTATTGAAGAGGAAATCAACGGTATCCAGGAGTTCATCAACACCAAGAAGAACGCCATTACCGAAGCCGATGCGCTGATCCAGAAATACGAAAAGCAGAGCGCTAACGTAAAGAACAGCCGTGAGTTTGAAGCGATCAACAAGGAGATCGAAATGCAGCAACTGGAAATGAAGCTGGCTGAAAAACACATCCGCGACGCCAACGAAGAGGTGGCTGACAAGGCACGCCTGCTGGAAGCCGCGAAAAAACAAATCGCCAACAAAGAAAATACCCTCAAGCATAAGAAAGAGGAACTCGATAAAATCATCGCCAGCACTGAAAAAGAAGAGACCGCGTTCTCCACTTCCTCCAATGCTGCCCGTGAAAAGGTTGATCCCCGCTTACTGCATTCCTACGACCGTATCCGCAAGAACTACCGCAATGGCCTCGCCGTTGTGCCTGTTCTCCGCGACGCCTGCGGCGGTTGCTACAATGCGATTCCCCCTCAGCGCCAGAGTGAGATCCGTCAGCACAAAAAGATCATCGTTTGCGAAAACTGCGGTCGTATCCTCGTTGATTCCGATCTGAACGATTCCGTTGAAGTTTAATACCTGTTGCGGTTTTAATATGTTGAAGGCCCTTCCGTTGTGAAGGGCTTTTCTTTTGGAGCCTCACCCCAACCCCTCTCCTTCAGAGAGGGGCTTTAAAACCTTGTTGTATAACCAGCGATCAAATCGTTAAAATGGTTTCAGGTGGAACAAAATAAACTTCATATTAAGATGTACTTTATCAATTAAATCTGAACATTGCCCCTCTACCCCGGAGTGAGGGTGGGGTAAGGCCCGTTTTTTCACCTATCCCCTCCAACATACCTTCTCAACGACTTATATTTGTGCGTATGCTGCTCAAACTTAATATCCGTAACTACGCCATTATAGATGAACTGTCCATCGGTTTTTCTCCGCAACTCAATATCATCACAGGGGAAACCGGGGCGGGTAAATCCATTCTTATGGGGGCGCTTTCCCTGATTTTGGGCGAAAGGGCCGATACCTCTTATTTGCAGAACCGGGAACAGAAATGTGTGGTGGAAGGCATCTTCCAAACGGGGGGCAGGAAGGATGTGGCGGCGTTCCTTGAGAACGGGGACCTCGATCCTTCGGATGAACTCATCATCCGCAGGGAAATCAGCACTGCGGGCAAATCGCGCGCCTTTATCAACGATACGCCCGTTTCACTGGAACAACTGCGCACATTAAGCGCGATGATGGTGGACCTTCATCGGCAATTCGATACGCTTGATATTGGTAAGGTGGATTTCCAAAGGTCTGTGCTGGATGCGGTAGCTGCAAATGGAGGCCTTAAAGACGCTTATTCGGCCCAATACGCAGAGTGGCAGGCAACGCTCCGCGAACTGAACAGGTTGCGCAAAGAACAGGAACAGTTCAGCCGCGACCTGGATTACCACCAGTTCCAGTTCAACGAACTGGATGAAATGAATTTCCGTGCCGATGAATTGGAAGAAACGGAAGCGGAGCTAAAAATGCTTTCCCAGGCAGAACAGTTACAAGTTGCACTGGCTGCCGTTTGTTATAATTTATCGGAATCTGAACAGCCCATCGTGCAGCAATTGAAACAGATGCTGCAACAGGTGCAGGCTTACAGCGATGGATATGCGCCGTTGAAGGAGTTGGTAGATCGGTTACAATCAGTGCACGTGGAGTTACAGGATATTTCCGGGGAATTCGACCGGCTTCAGGACCATATTAAACACGATCCGCAGCGGTTGTCTTTCCTCAATGAAAGGCTGGCGGCGGGTTACAGGCTTCAGAAAAAACATGGCGTGAACACCACCGCTGAATTGATCACGATAAAAGATGAACTGGAAAAGAAATTACAGGCTTCTTCAGAAAATGGCGACCGAATCACCGCCCTGGAAATAAAGGCCGCGAAAGAGGAGACGGCTCTGCGGGCAACCGGGAAGAAGCTGTCTGAAAAACGGCAGGAGGCCGCAGGTCCGTTTACGAAAGAAGTGAATACTTTACTCACACAAGTGGGGATGCCCAATGCCCTGCTGAAGCTGAGCCTGACACCATGCGAGCCCGAGCCGCAAGGCATGGATCAGGTGGAGTTTCTTTTCGATGCCAATAAAAGCGGCCGTTTTGAACCCGTGCGCAAAGTGGCTTCCGGTGGTGAGTTGAGCCGACTGATGCTGTGCATCAAATCACTGGTGGCCGGATCGATGGACCTGCCCACGATGATTTTTGATGAGATCGATACCGGTATTTCAGGAGAAGCCGCCAAACAGGTTGGGGTCATTCTCCGCCAACTGGCCACCCAAAGGCAGGTGCTCTGCATAACCCACCAGCCGCAGATCGCAGGCAAGGCCCATGCGCACTACTTTGTTTACAAGGAAACCAGGAACAACCAGGTACGCACCAATATACGCTTACTGGGCGCAGAAGAAAGGGTAAACGCCATTGCCCAGATGCTGAGCGGAGAAACACCTACAGCCGCGGCCATTGAAAACGCAAGGGAATTGGTGAATTCTTAACGGTATTTGCCCCGATATAGCTATTTTTACGACCTGAATTTAAAGTAAACAATATGGGATACAACCTTTTAAAGGGGAAGCGCGGTATCATCACCGGCGCGCTAGATGAAAATTCAATAGCCTGGAAAGTAGCCGAAAAAGCGCACGAAGAAGGTGCCACATTTGTGCTCACCAACGCGCCTATCGCCATGCGGATGGGAGAGATCAAAAAACTGGCCGAGAAAACAGGCTCCCAGATTATTCCTGCCGATGCGACCAGTGTTGATGAACTTACTACGCTATTCACCCAATCCCAGGAAGTGCTGGGCGGCAAAATCGACTTTGTGCTGCACTCCATCGGCATGAGTGTGAACATCCGTAAAAATGTTCCTTACACTGAATCTAACTATGATTATTTCCTGAAAGGAATCGACGTATCTGCCCTTTCGTTCCATAAAATGCTGAGTGTTGCCCGTAAACTAGACGCGATCAGCGAATGGGGAAGCGTGGTGGCCCTTACTTACATGGCCGCGCAACGTACCTTCCCGTTCTATACCGATATGGCCGATATCAAAGCCATGCTGGAATCCATCGCCCGTAGCTTCGGCTACCATTATGGCCTGGAAAAGAAAGTGCGCATCAATACCGTATCCCAATCGCCTACCAAGACAACTGCCGGTACAGGTATTAAAGGATTTGGTGATTTCTACGACTACGCCAATGCGATAGCGCCCCTGGGCAACGCCACCGCTGAAGATTGCGCGAACTATTGTATTACACTCTTCTCCGATCTTACAAAAATGGTGACTATGCAGAATCTCTTCCACGACGGCGGCTATTCCAATACCGGCGTGAGCAACGAAGTGATGCAGAAGCTCGGAGTAGAATAAGAAATTTTGAATTTTGGATGATGGATTTTGGATGGGGGAACCTAATTCAAAATCCATCTTTTTTTTGATGCAGGTGGCCTTATTGTATTATCGCACACTATTTCAATCGGAAGATTGTTTGCATTGAATCCTGATTGGGCTAAATGGTTATTATTGAATTTCTGGCTAGCCCAACAATGCATTATCCAAAATTCAAAATCCAGAATTATTCCTTCCTTTTGCAAAAATAATAAGCGTGTATACCTGCTTAAAACATGTATACACGCTTAACAAATAAAAGAGAATGTTGAATTTCAGGTCACGAAATCATCCATCATTCAACATCCATCATTCAAAATCCTAATACTCGTCCTCGTTGAAGAAAAAGTCTTCCTGGGAAGGATAGTCGGGCCATATATCATCGATCCCTTCATAGATCTCGCCCTCGTCTTCCAGTTCCTGCAGGTTTTCTACCACCTCAATGGGGGCGCCGCTTCTGATGGCATAATCTATCAGTTCGTCCTTTGTGGCCGGCCAGGGTGCGTCTTCAAGATACGATGCTAGTTCAAGTGTCCAGAACATATCACTGATTGTTTAATTTTTGGCAAATGTAATTTTTACAACGAAATATCCAAATCAAATGTTGAAAGAACGGTATTAGTGTTTTCCTAAAACCGGTGTTTTCCACATTTAAACGGGTAAATGTGCATTCCCATTTTATTTTTTGATGCTGGAACCCTTAATTTCGTTGCATGCTCAGCGCCCGAAACATTAAACGTTCATTTGGAGATTTATTGGTTCTGAAAGGAGTGGATATAGATATCCGGCAGGGAGAGATCGCCAGCATTGTCGGGTCTTCCGGTGCGGGGAAAAGTACCCTGCTCCATATTCTGGGTACGCTGGATAAGGCGGATGAGGGCGAAATTTACCTGGAGGGCCAGCGAATAGACCAGCTTAAAGGTAAAAAACTGTCCGATTTCAGGAACCGGCACATCGGGTTTGTTTTCCAGTTTCACCACTTGCTCCCCGAGTTCTCCGCATTGGAAAACGTGTGTATCCCCGGTTGGATTTTTAAAGACAAAAGCAAAAAAGAAGTGGAGGCCAGGGCGAAATCGCTCCTGGAAAAACTTGGATTGGGGCATCGCCTGGAGAACAAGCCCGCGGCATTGTCTGGCGGTGAACAGCAACGTGTTGCCGTAGCCAGGGCACTAATCAACAATCCGGCAATCGTTTTTGCCGACGAGCCCACGGGAAACCTTGATTCAGCCAATGCCAGGGAATTGCATCAGTTGTTCTTCGATCTGAAAAATGAGTTCAATCAAACTTTCCTTGTGGTTACGCACAACGAAGAACTTGCCCAGATGAGCGACCGCGTGCTGCACATGAAAGACGGGCTCATGGCCCCTTAACGTACGGCCGGACGCCAGGGAATTTCTTCCACCTCTAATAACATGCCTGTATAGCGCGCCACCACAAAAAGGTAATCGCTCAAACGGTTCATGTATTTCAGCACAATGGGCTCAATGAACATGTCTTCCTGTTGAAGTTGTACGCATAATCTTTCCGCTCTGCGGCACACACACCGGGCGATGTGCGCGGTGGAAATTGCCGGGTGTCCTCCGGGAAGGATGAAGAATTTCATGGCCGGAAGCTTTTCATTCATCTGGTCCATTTCCTTTTCCAGCAGGTCAATGTCTTCTTCTTTAAGATCAGGGATGCGCATTTTTGTTTCCTTCTCCGGGTCGCAGGCCAGCGAGGCGCCTACAGTGAAAAGACGGTCCTGTATCAGGCGCAGAATATTTCGTGTATGGGTATCTGTGAGGTGGTCGTTCAGTAAGCCAATATAGGAGTTTAGCTCGTCCACAGTGCCATAGGTTTCAATCCTGATATGGCTTTTAGGAACTTTGGTACCGCCTATAAGCGAGGTTTTGCCGGCATCGCCGGTTTTTGTGTATATCTTCATGGGAATTTTAAATGTTGAATTTTGAATGTTGAATTGGGATTCAATGTTAATTCAAAATTCAAAATCCAGCATCCAAAATTAATGTTGTACAGCGAATGTGTCCGCATTCATTTTATCGCTTTCCACCACACCGTCTTTCAGGCGCACGATGCGCTTCGCGTGCATGGCGATGTCTTCTTCGTGGGTTACGAGTACTACGGTGTTCCCTGCAGACTGGATAGCGCCAAAGATGGCCATGATCTCGTCTGAGGTGCGGGAGTCTAGGTTTCCCGTGGGCTCATCCGCCAGAATAAGGGACGGGTTATTGATCAGCGCGCGGGCGATTGCTACCCGCTGGCACTGTCCACCGCTGAGTTCGTTGGGTTTGTGGTGACTTCTATCTGCCAGTCCTACTTTTTGAAGTACATCCATTGCTCTTTCTGTCCGTTCTTTTTTGGCGACACCTGCGTACACCAGAGGCAGTGCCACGTTCTCGGCGGCGGTAAGCCTTGGCAGGAGGTTGAACTGCTGGAAAACGAAGCCGATCTCCCGGTTGCGCACGGCGGCCAGGTCGTCGTCAATCATCTTACTCACATCATGCCCGTTCAGGATGTATTTCCCTCCGGTTGGGGTGTCCAAACAGCCGAGGATGTTCATCAGCGTACTTTTTCCTGAGCCGGAAGGGCCCATCAGCGCCACGTATTCGTTTTTGAAGATGTCGAGGTCAATCCCTTTTAAAACCGGGATGGCCTGCGTGCCCATGAAATAGCTTTTTTGGATGTTTTCCAGGTGAATAATGCCCTGCATAGGAGTAAGTGTTTAGGTGATTATGCTTCAGAAGGGTTTTTGATGACTTTTGGAACCTTGAAATACTGGTTGTCGTGTTTGGGCGCATTCTTCAGGCCCAGTTCACGGGGGATGGAACCCTGCACTTTATCTTCGCGCAACACGTTCACTTCCGGGCTCATGTGGAGCAATGGCGCCACGCCGGTGGTGTCCAGTTCATTCAGTTTTTCTACGAAAGCGATCATCTTTTTGAGATCGTTACGTATGGTGTTTTTCTCTTCTTCCCCGAATTCCAGCCTTGAAAGATGGGCCAGTTTATCGATGAGCTGATCGTTTACTTCCATGATTGAAAGGTAATTATTTGCGGTTGAAATTTAGCGCAATAAATGATAAAAGGTATCATAAAAAAATCCCTCCCGTAGAGACGAGAGGGAAAGTATAGCCATGAAAAACAAAAAAATATGAGAAAGAAAGACTAGTCTTTCTTTGCGTAACGTTTTTTGAATTTGTCGATACGACCTGCGGTATCCACCAGTACATTCTTGCCTGTGTAGAAGGGGTGCGAAGTATTGGAGATCTCCAGTTTGATCACAGGATACTCGTTACCGTCTTCCCACTGAATGGTTTCTTTTGAATTCGCTGCTGAACGGCAAAGAAAAGCCGTACCGTTACTCATGTCTTTAAAAACTACGAGCCTGTAATTAGAAGGATGGATACCTTGTTTCATGATTTTCAATTATTTGCACTTGGATTTTGCCAAGTTGGGTTATAACAGGATGCAAAAATAGCTAATTTTCGTTGTTTGTACAACGTTTTTTTGCCTTAGCTCTTCATGTTGATGTATTGTAGCGGGATGCCGATGTTCCAGCTTTTGGAAGCCTGGATCACTTCCTGGAGGTCGTCGATCTTTTTTCCGGTTACCCGAACAATATCATCCATGATGGCCGCCTGTACTTTTAACCCTGAATCTTTGATCAATTTAACGATTTTCTTGGAATCCTCCTGTTTTAATCCGTTGCGCACCGGAACTTCCTGTTTGGTCACCTTACCGCTGGGGTAGGGTTCCTTGCTGAGGTCGTAGATTTCGGCGGAAAGTCCCTGCTTCATGGAGCGACTGATCATCACATCGATGATTTGCTTCATTTTCATGTCGCTATCCGCTTCCAAATTCACTTTAAAGTCCTTTTTGTTCAGGTCGATCACGAGGTGTGATCCTTTGAAATCGAACCTGTTGGCGAGTTCCTTCACCGTGGTATTGATGGCGTTGTCGAGCGTTTGAACATCTACTTTACTAACGATATCGAACGAGGGCATACGAACTGGTTTTGTGCGAAGGTACGGTTTTCCGGTTACTGCTGTCCTTCGCTGCCCACGCGTTTTTGCTCGTCTGAAGCGCTGCCGGTTCTTTTGCGTTGCGGTGCTTGTTGTCCTTTTCCGAACCGGTAGGAGAAGGTGACGGCCACGCGGCGGTTGTCCCAGCGGTTGTTGATTTTCAGGTCCAGGTTATCGAACCGGGTATATCCCCTGAAACGCTGTATCCAGAAAGGATCACGGAGATTCAGGCGAAGGGAACCCTTGTTTTTCAGGATTTGTTTGGATGCGCCGAAGTTCACCACGCCCATGGGCTTGGCCACGATAATGCCGCCTTCCAGCGATTTGGAGCGGTA
Source organism: uncultured Flavihumibacter sp. (assembly GCA_946482545.1). The sequence continues at coordinate 34,487 of CAMLRX010000022.1, forward strand.
GAAGCCACTCACTTCCGCGCCCCAGCCTTTGTTAAAGCGAAACATATTGTTTACGTTCACCATGTAGGCGAAAAGATCGGCTTCCAGATCGGCATTGTTGACTATGCCTGCGAATTTGTTGTAGAAGCCATTGGCGAATACGCTGGTGGTCCACCATGTCAGCAGTTGTTTGTTGTAACTCACGGAAAGCCCGAGGTTCCGGCTGGAAGCGATGTTTTCTTTGGTCTGATAAGTCACTTTCGCTGCATCGTCCTGTCTCAGGATTTCGTTGATGATGTCGTTGGTGCTGGTGTAGTTGAGGTTGAAGTTCCATTCTCCTTTGTAATTGTAGCTCAGTTCCACATTTTTGCTGAACTGCGGCCGGAGGTAAGGATTGCCTTCCTGGTACGTGAACTGATCGAGGATTTTCTGGAATGGATTCATATCCTGGTAATTCGGACGTTCTATTCTTCTGCCGACAGATAATCCGAACTGGCTTTTTTCAGAAGCGGCATAACTGAGGTAAGTGGTAGGGAAGAATTCAGTATAGTTTCGTTTGAATTTTTCATTTTTCACCACCTGGTGGCCATTGGCGATGGTGTTTTCCATCCGAAGCCCCGCCTGAACACCCAGTTTTTTGAACTGTGCGCTGTAATTCGCGTAAAGGGCGTTGATGTTTTCTTTATATATGAAGTGGTTGGAACGGGCATCCGGTTTCCAATCGCCATTCTCCAGGAATTCGTAGGGCGAATTATTATCTGTTTCCACATAACTGCTTTTCCAGCCTGCTTCCAGTTTGCCGTTCTTTTTTAAAGGATGAACGTAATCCACCCTTCCACTGTAAATGCTGATCAGAGACGGTACTTCTCCCCGGAGAATATAGGGGTTTGGCACGATGGTTCCCGGATTGTCAATTACATCTCCATCAAGGTCATAAAGTGTATTTGTTGATTGCTGCTTGCTTTTGGTCTCGTAAGTAATGTAATCCAGGTCCGCAGTAAGTTCTCTGCCCTTGTCGTTGAGGATTCTTCTGAAATTAAGGTTGATGCCGCCATTGCGCCATTTGTCTTTGTTGGAAGTGAGGGCCACGTTACGGGATTCGATGTTCTCGTAGCCGTTCATCAGATCGGTGTTGCTGTTTACATTGTTCCTTCTGCGGTCGATGGTGCCATTGAAGCCCAGTCCGAATGTGGTCCTTTTGTCGGCATAAAAATCTATTCCTCCGCGCAAGCTATGGTTCCTGCTGTAGAATTTGATGAAGCTGGTCTGATCGAAAACAGAAGAAACGGTTCCGTTGGTGCGGAAGGTCCGGTTCAGTTCCAGTTCATTGAAGCCTTCCCAGTAGTTGAAGCCATAGTTCCCGAAAATGTTCAGTTTGCCGGTGCGGTAATTGGCCTGCAGGCTATTGGTATTCTTGGGCTGCACCCCCTGAATATAGCTGGTGGTGAAATTTCCGTTAAACCCTTTTTGCTTGTTCTTTTTGGTTTTGATGTTGATGATACCGGAGTTGCCAGAAGCATCGTAGCGTGCGGAAGGTTGTGTCATGATTTCCACCTGGTCGAGTTGGTTGGCCGACATGTTCCGGAGCATATTGGCGAGGTCCTGGGCACCAAGGTAAGTGGGTTTGTTGTCGATCATCACCATTACGCCCTGCTTTCCTTTCAGGCTGATGTTCCCATCTTTGTCCACCATGATCCCCGGCGATTTTTCCAATACATCCATAGCAGTAGTGCCGGCATTGGTGATGGAGGCATCTACATTCACGACTGTTTTATCAATCTTGTTTTCGATAAGTGGTCTTTTACCTACTACGGTTACATTGCCCAGTGTGGCCGCTGTGGGAGAAAGACTGATAGGAGAGACGGTGTTTTCACCCGCTTTGAAAACGGTTTTTTCTGAAAATCCTGTGGAAAACCCCACGGCTGAAACAGAGAGAAAATAATTGCCTGGCAAAAAACCTCCAATCTCAAATTTGCCACTTGCATTGCTGAGCGCGGTTTTTACGAGTGAGGAATCGGAAGCACGGAGGAGTTGGACGGAAGCGGAAACAACAGGTTGCTTTTCATTGTTCAGCACCCTGCCCGCAACGGAAGCATTCTTCTCCTGTGCATAGGATAAGTAGACGAACCCCGTTGAAAGGGCCGCCAGCAAAAGTTTTTTCATGACTATGTGTTTGTGTGTGTTCGGTAACCTGAGGTCAAAATTGGCCAATATGAACAAACCGTTAAAACGATTTGGGATAAAGGGCGGGAATAAGTGACCAATACATGAGCGGTAAATTGATTGGGTATTTTTAAGAAAAGACCGGAATAATGGCCATTTTATTCGGTTAAAATACACAGGCTGATTAGGTAAAAACTCTTATTCTGGATAAATGTAACAGGTAGAGAAAAATACCTGTCCTAAATTTACGTCTGTAAATCGTCCATTTCCAATACCTGAAAAGTCTAAACCATCCGATCCGATGAAGCGTAATTTGTACCTGGCAGCAGGAATGCTGGCCACTTCTCTTATTTCAGGGGATGCTGTTTCCCAATGCCAAAGTGGGTATACACCCAATTCGGTTACCTATACGCATACGGTGACCAATGCATTTGGTACAGAGTTTCATCAGTTTTCTGTTCCTAAATTTGGTCTCACAGGTACATTTCTAAATGCACATGTTAGAACATTTGTTACCCTGCACGACTTCACTTACCAGATGGAAAATCCGAACCCCACATCCGTATTTTACCGTGTGGGTGCTCAAAAAGAGGATTTCATTACCAGCCCGGATATACCTATCTCATTTGACAACGCCATTTTGGAAAGAACGCCTAACTACCAGCTTCAGCCCAGCGACGGCGTTCCCGGCAGCGGAACTGATTTCAGAAGCGGAACAATGGGAGATGTGTGGACCGGCGAGCCTGTGATTGATGAAATAGACGGTGGCGGCTATTACCAGGGAAGCGGCAATATTTTGTTTGAATTGGAAACCAGTACATACAATCCATACGGCAACCCAAACGTCGCAACCTCATACTCCACCTTATCCACCACTTTTGAAATTACCTATAATTATTGCTCCCAGGTTATCCTTTCTGATGATGTCATTAATTTCAGCGCACTGAAGATTGATGATGAAAAATTCGGATTGTATTGGAATGTTTCTGAAGAAATGCCGGGAAGGAAATACCTTATCGAAAAAAGTCTGGATGGAAAGAACTTTACTATCGACGGAAGTCTCGCCGGACTTGGTACAACTCAGGGTATGGCTGGGTATAAGTATTCTGGTAAGCGCGGTTCGGGAAAAGAACATGCCTTGTATTTCAGAATCGTTCAGGTGGAAGCCGGTGGTGAGAAAAAATATTCCCCTGTAAAGAGGATAGAATGGCAGCGTGACTTTTACGCAATTGATGTTTTTCCCAACCCTGCACGTGACCATGTGGGCATTGATCTCAGAAGCCATTCCTCAAAAGACTGGAACATACAAATATTCAGTCTGGATGGAAAAACAGTTCAGCAGAGTAATATTAAAACGCCAAATGGTTTCTCCAGACTTCAACTCAACAATACGATTCCGCGCGGTATGTACATCCTGAAAGCCACTTCTGTTTCAGGAGGAACCACCGTTTCCACCAAATTATTCGTAGACCGATGAATTGCCTATCTTTGAGCCCCATCCAAAGATAGATGCTTCAGATACTCTATACTTATCTCATTCAACGCAAATCATTGTTCCTGCCGGGCGTAGGGCATTTCCGCCTGCTCTCGGGTGCAGCCCGCTACGATGCGGTACACCAGCAGCTTTTTCCACCCGTTCCCGAAATTCAGATGACAGACGAACAACCACCCACACAAAAGGAACTGTTCGACTATATCGCCAGGAAACTCGGTATCTCTGAACTGGAAGCTATCCAGCAATTCAATACCTGCCTCTTCGAAATGCGGCAGCAACTGAAAAGTGGCAAGGCCATCGACTGGCAAGGAGTGGGCGTGCTTTCCGCAGGTAATTCCATCAGCGAAACCATCCTGATTCCCTACCATTATTCAGGCTTAGCCCTGGGACCTGTAGAGGCGAACCGCATCATCCGAAAAGATCGTCAATATGCCATGCTGGTGGGAGATGAGGAAACAGATACGGGTGAAATGCAGGAGCGGCTTTTCGGCGAAATGGAAAGAAAACCGCTGCATTGGGGCTGGTACGCGCTTATACTCGCTGTTATTGGTCTGCTCTTTTTAGGATACCATATTTTTAATTTGAGTGGCGGTAGCTTTTCCGGTAACCGTCAACTGATCTTCCCATAAACATGTCTTTTATTCCCGTTCATTATACTTCATGCCCGGCGTGTCATGCTACAGATATTACATTCATCTCGGATGTGAAGGATCATTCCATATCCGGCGCCGTTTTCCCAGTGTGGATGTGTAGAAAATGTACACTTCGTTTCACACAGGACGTACCTCCCGCACATGAAATAGGTCCGTTTTACGCTGCCACACACTATGTTTCACACTCCGACACGAAAGAAGGATTGGTGAATAAAGTGTACCAACTGGTTAAAAGGCGTACCATCAAAGGGAAAGTGAACATGATCAATAAATGGTGCGCGGGAAGAAAAGGAACACTGTTGGATATAGGCTGCGGCACCGGAAGTTTTCTGGCCGCCATGAAAGCAGACGGCTGGAAAGTAGAAGGGCTTGAACCTGATCCCGGGGCCCGGACCCTGGCTGCAGAAAAAACAGGACAGGAGGTATTTGCGCCGGAAAAGATTGATATCCTTCCCGCTGCTACTTATGACGTTATTACCTTATGGCACGTACTTGAGCATGTGCACGATCTGCAAGGTTATGGGGCATCGTTTCAACGGCTCCTGAAACCAGGCGGTAAACTATTAATTGCTGTTCCGAACTACACTTCGGCGGATGCCGAACACTACGGCGGCTTCTGGGCAGCATGGGATGTGCCAAGGCATCTTTATCATTTTTCACCGCTATCCGTTGACATGCTGATGAAAAGCCATGGTTTCAGCGCATCCGGCATCAGACCAATGTGGTACGATAGCTTCTATGTTTCCATGTTGAGTGAACAATACAGGAAGGGAAACATCGTAAAAGCCTTTTTCGTTGGATTATGGTCTAACCTGAAAACAGTATTCAGACCCGAAAAATGCAGCTCACTTATTTATATGTTTAGTAAGCAATAAGGTTACTGCCATTTTATTTCAAAGATATTCGGCCATAGTTTCCCTGTGATGTACAGGTTTTTTGAGGTGCTGTCGTAAGCGATCCCGTTCAGCACGGCGCTGCCCTGCCTGTATTTTTCCAGTTGCAGATTTTCTTTTGTATTCCGCGCGAGGAGTCCTGAGAAGTCTGCTTTTCCCACTACTTTTCCATCTGATAAGTCAATCTTCAGGATATAATCCGTTTCCCATTGGTTGGCATAGAGATAGCCGTCAATGAATTCAAGTTCGTTGATTCTGCCCACCGGGCCATTGTTGTCGTAAACACCGATGATCTTTTCCACCCGCATCGTTTCGGGATTAGTTACGGAAATATTGTTGGATCCGTCGCTGATCAAAAGGTTTTGACCATCGCTTGTAATGCCCCATCCTTCACCGTTCCAGTCGAATTCCGCTGTTTTTTTGAAAGTTTCCGGGTCGTAAACAAATACTTTACGGTTCTGCCAGGTGAGTTGGTAGAGTTTGTTGTTGTGGATGGTGATGCCTTCGCCGAAGAAATCTTTTCCCTGTTCCAGTTTTTTTTCAATCTTACCTGTTGCGGGATCAAGCACCCTTAGGGAACTGGTGTACCGGAAGGGTTCAGGTGCTCCCGTTCCTTCATACAATTTTCCTTTGTGCCAGTACAGGCCTTGTGTGAAAGCGGTAGAGTCGTGCGGAAGAATATTTACGATAGAATAGGTCATGGCCATAGGCGCAGTACCGGTAACCTGATCAACCTGCTGGTCTGCAGGGGTGTCTGGTGTTGCGTTGTTGCAGGCGGATCCAAGCGTGACGGCTATAATTGAGCAAAGAAGAACTTTTTTCATCAGGTGAAATTATGGGGTCAAAAATAGGGGTAGGATTTGAATTGAAAGCAGTGGTTCATAAGATGAGAAAACTACTCCCCATATTTATTTTCCTAATTAATTGATTATTAATTATTAGTGAGTTTTTTCGATAAAATATTTTAGCAAAAGCTTTGTAGTTTGGGGAAATTGTATTTTTTTTACTTCGCTTATCTCCACACCAATCCCCTGAAATGCCCTGGTAGCATAATTGCATACCGGCTTACCGTAATCCACTTTCCTCCGAAAATTCTACCTCTTTAAAATTTAATACTTCGTCCCCTGTTTAAATAGTCTCAAGGCCATTTTGTGCCCTGAGTAAAATCCTGTACCGCTCATTCTCCAATATTCGTATAGAAAATCAGTGCCCAATCCGTGATGACCAGCCTCAACCACAAAAGAAGCTATCATGACACGTTTTCTATTAGTGCTGGTTTTCTGCACTTACTTTCTGCCACTCGCGGCCCAACGGCAATGCGTAAGCGGAGCGTATGCAGAGACGATCAAAAGTAAATTTCCGCACGAGCACCATGCGCGTACTCAATCGGAAAGTACTGATCATGCAAACTACAATGCTCCCGATACTGCAACCATCACAATCCCGGTGGTGATTCATGTTGTTTATTTCACCAACGAGCAAAATATTTCTCTTCAACAGATTCAATCGCAACTCGATGCCTTGAATAAGGATTTCAACGGCCAAACTACCGATCTGCAAAAGATTCCCGCTTATTTCAAGTCCCTCGCAGCCGGAGCGGGCGTTCGTTTTGAGCTTGCCAGAAAAGATCCTCAGGGTTTTTCCACCTCCGGCATCAATCGTATTAAAACCACCAAACGTTATTTCAAGGATGACGACCAGGTAAAGTTTGCCACTTCCTCCGGCGCAGATGCCTGGGATGCTTCAAAATACCTGAACATCTGGGTATGCGACCTTGATCTCAATCTGATGGGCTACGCCAGTTTCCCCGGTGGTCCCGCCGACCGTGATGGTGTGGTGATCGATTACAAAGTTTTCGGCACGGCCCCTTATGTGTCCGGTGCGTACAACAAAGGCAGAACCCTCGTGCATGAACTCGGGCACTGGCTCGGGCTCAAACACCTGTGGGGTGATTACTGGTGTGGTGATGACGGCATAGCTGATACCCCACCTCAACAGAAAGGAAGCCGCGGCTGTCCTTCCGGTGAAATATTCAGTTGTGGTACCACATCTCACGGGGATATGTACATGAACTTCATGGACTTTACCGATGATGCCTGCATGTACACTTTCACTGCCGGCCAGCGTGCCGCTATGCGCAGCAATTTCAAGCCCGGCGGATATATGTACGCATTGACGCAATCTGATGCTTCCCGCTCCGAAGGGGTGGCAAAGGCACCATTGCCTGAAACCAATACGGAGCAACAGGTTGTTCCGAGCATTAAGCTTTTCCCGAACCCTGTTCAGGGAAAACTCACACTGGACCTGAAATCCGAGGTGCCAGGATATACCACTCTACAGGTTTTTAACCACATGGGGCAGCAAATCCTACAGCAACAAATCTCACAGACAATCACCACAATCAGTACCTCACAATTAAAACCGGGTATTTATTTTGTTCAGTTGAAAGGTAATGGCGGTGAGTGGCGCGAGAAGTTTGTGAAGATGTAAAAACCTAGCCGTTTTATTTCACAGGCTTGTTCACCAAGGGTCCTTAACAACACAACAAGCCAGTCGAACATATTTTGGTTGTAAGTATCAGGCGGAACTCAGGAGTTCCGCCGCTTTTTTTGCGGCAACGGGTGCCAGCGCCACCCCCATACCACTCATACGGACGCAACAAAATACACCTTTACTTACCTCCCGGATGATGGGTGTTTTCTCCATACCCATCCCCATAATGCCCGCCCAACGGTGCGTGATCTTTGGCATTTCTCCGGGAAGCAAAACCTCCTGTAGGAAACTTTCCAGTTTGTGCTGAATGAGCGCACTGGTTTGCATTTCAGTCGTTTCCTCTCCCTGAAGGTCGGTATTGCGTGCACCGCCCAGCAATAACCTGTTGCCCAGGTTCCGGAAATAGTAATAGCCTTCATCAAAATGAAAACAGCCCTTAATTTTCAGCTTTTCGATCGGCGCTGTAAGCAATACCTGGCCCCGTGCCGGGATCACATCCAGTTCCGGTATAAGCTCTCCGGCAAAAGCATTGTTGCAGATGAGCACCTTTTCAGCGGCAATAGTGCGTCCGTTCAATGCAAACAATTTGGTATTGCCGGAAAGTGATGTTTCCAGGCGTATTGTTTCGAAGCCATTGAGTATCCTGACACCCATGCCCAGCACTTTTTTCAATAGTGCCGCCACCAGTTTTCCGGAATGAAGTTGTCCTTCCAGAGGATTATATATAAGATGGCCGATCTTATTGAATCCAAAATGGGCAACTTGTTCAGGTTGGGAAGAAAATACTTTGTTATTACCGGTAAATACCGACAGGTTCCTGTTCAACTCCGGTAGTAGTTCAATCACCTGTTCCGCCCGTTCTTTTTGTGTATGGTCGAACAGTTCATATCCACCAAGCATTTGGAGGTCGATTTCTTCGGCTGAAAATGTGTTGCGGATCAATTCCAATCCTTTGTAACGCATTTCTGCGAGTTGCCATACTTTTTCGGCACCCATTGCGGCGAGGTCGGCTACCAGTTCTCCGGCGCTTCCAAAACAGGCGAAACCTGCGTTTCGCGTACTTGCTCCCGTTGGGATGTCTCCCCGTTCCACAATGGTAATTTCTAAAGATGGTGTCATCTGTTTAAGGTGCCAGGCCGCCCACAATCCATTCAGTCCGCCGCCAATAATTACCACATCCTGCTGCCTGAAAAAAACTTCTTCTTCCCAAATACTCGTCTGCATAATTCCCGCATTTTTTACCACACAAAAGTCGGGGGAATCAACCGGATTTTTACCGCAATGGTGTTAATCCCACCTGATTTTCAGTGTAAACACGGTGTTTGTTCTCCCGAAAACAACGTTGTTGCCATTGCTGTATGTTCTTTTCTCTACATTTGCGGGATGAAAAGAATGATCCTTTTATTCAGTATTCTTTCCCTGGTGAGTATTCGTTGCGAAACGGCCCAGCAGATTCTCACGGAAATGGAGAAAAGTTCGGGTGGCCTCACCACGCAAGAGGTAACTGCGGGGTTGAAGCAGGCGCTTACGATCGGGGCGGAGAACTCGGGAAACCTGTTGTCGGCTACTGATGGGTTCTTTAAAAATGCCGCTATTAAGATTCTATTGCCGGAAGAAGCACAGAAAGTGGAAAAAACACTCCGCGATCTGGGCATGTCTTCACTGGTGGATAAAGCTATTCTTTCCCTGAACCGTGCGGCCGAAGATGCGGCAACCAAAGCTGCCCCGATTTTCCGGGATGCAATTCTGCAAATGTCAATCCAGGATGCCATGGGCATTTTAAAAGGAGGCGATTTTGCCGCTACGAATTACCTGAAAGGGAAAACCACTGCAGCGCTCACTGCCGCGTTCAAACCCGTAATTGAAAATTCACTGAGCAAGGTGAATGCGACAAAATATTGGGGCGATGTTTTTAACACCTATAATAAGTTTTCAACCACTAAAATAAACCCGGATCTTTCCGGCTATGTAACAGAACGTGCGTTGAATGGTATTTTTCACCAGGTTTCGCTGGAAGAGCAGAAAATCCGCCGTGATCCGCTAGCGCGAACCACGGAGTTGCTGAAAAAGGTTTTCGGCAGGGCGTCCTAACAACTTTTGGGGGTTTGCTGCTTTACCAATATTTTTGCGACTTTAATTAACACATATAACGCTGAAGATTCATGAGAACTGTCACTTTACGGGAAGCTTTGCGCGAGGCGATGAGTGAGGAAATGAGAAGAGATGAGCGGGTGTTCCTGATGGGAGAAGAAGTAGCTGAATACAATGGAGCTTATAAAGTAAGCCAGGGTATGCTGGCTGAATTTGGCCCTAAAAGGGTGATCGATACACCGATTTCTGAACTCGGGTTTGCCGCAGTTGGTGTAGGTGCCGCACAAAATGGGCTTCGTCCGATCGTGGAGTTTATGACCTGGAACTTTGCCGCACTGGCACTCGACCAGATTCTGAATACCGCTTCAAAAATGCTGGCCATGAGTGGCGGGCAGGTGGGTTGCCCCATTGTTTTCCGTGGACCCAACGGTTCTGCAGGACAATTAGGCGCGCAGCACTCCACCGCTTTTGAAGCGTTGTACGCGAATATTCCGGGATTGAAAGTGATCTCTGTATCAACTCCCTACGATGCAAAAGGGTTAATGAAATCGGCTATCCGTGATGACGATCCTGTAATGATCATGGAAGCAGAACAGGCTTATGGTGATAAAGAAGAAATTCCTGATGAAGAATACCTGATTCCCATCGGAAAGGCTGATATCAAAAAGGCCGGTAAAGATGTGACGATCGTTTCTTTTAATAAAATGATGAAGGTGGCACTGGGCGCCGCTGCCGAACTTGAAAAAGAAGGGATCAGCGCTGAAGTGATCGACCTGCGTACCATTCGTCCGCTCGACTGGTTCACCATACTCGAGAGCGTGAAGAAAACCAACCGCCTGGTGATCGTGGAAGAACAGTGGCCTTTCGCTTCCGTTTCTTCTGAAATTACCTACCGCATTCAGAAAGAAGGATTCGACTACCTCGATGCGCCGATCCGCCGCATCACCTGCGCCGACGCGCCGATGCACTACGCGCCCAACCTGGTGGCCGGTTATCTCCCGGACGTACCAAGAACAGTGAAGTTGGTGAAAGAAGTAATGTACATGAAGAAATAAATACAAAGCCCCTGAATAAGGGGCTTTTTTAATGTTGCAAAATATTCGGTTGTTTATCTCCTGCTGGAGCAGTTTGAAAGCAGGGCCCGAACATTGCATTGGAATCGTTATATCTTTGACTTCATGAAAAAAACTTTTTTCTGCGTTCTCCTGCTGATTTTCTTTCACCACGCATTCGCTCAAAAAGATTCAGTAAAACTCCTTGAACATATTGAGGTTCGTGCATTCAATTTGCTACAGCCTGCTTTTTCATTGCCCGCAACCGTTTCAGT